>WRDG01000044.1 GCA_009783525.1 Defluviitaleaceae bacterium
CAGTTAAACGCCGTGTTAAATAAATTCGTGCGCGACAAGCAAACGCCCGAGGTAATCGAAAAGGCGCGCCGTTTGCGCAGCGAGTCGGATGAGAGCGACGAAAGCCTTTCGCATTCGCAAAGAGACTCGGTTCTTTTCGACTATTACGTAAGGGATTTGCGCAGGTCGTTCACGCAGCTGGACGAACTCGTCAAAGAAGAGGGATGGAACAAAAACGTCGAAGCCATGCACCGGTTCACTATGGCTGTTAACGGTGTAAAAAGTCCGATGCTCGGGGTTAACAGGCCCGACCTTTCGGAATGGGCGCGTCAATTGGAGCTGGGCGGCCGCGAACGCAACGAAGCCGCCGTTTCATTGTCCGCGCCGGGTTTTATTAAAGAGTTCCGAACGATGCTCGACATGATCGAGTCCGAACGGATCGCGGACGCGGAAGGGGCGGACGAAGACGCGGACGAATTGAAGAACAAATTCTTGGCGGTAGAAATGATGTGCGCTGAATTTAACCGCGACGGCGTAAAAAAAATCGTCGCAGAAATATTGAACTGCTCCAAAGAAACCCGCGCCGTTTTGGACAGTATAATTAAGTTCGTGCTGCTCGGCAGTTTCGAAGAAGCCGGCAGCGCGGCGATCGCATACGCGGCGGAACTTTCGCAGCGCGCTGCGGCCGTAAGCATCGCAATAAACCGCGACTACCCGATCGAACCGGACGGCGCATAAAAGGAGCTAAATTAATGACAAACCCGCTCGTGATATATTTTTCCGGCACGGGAAACACCAAATACATAGCGGAGCTTTTTGCAACTAAAACAGCCGGCACATGCCACTCGATCGAAGAAAAAATAGATTTTGAAATGGAGCTTGCGTCTCACAAAACAATCGCGTTCTGCTATCCGATTTACGGATCGAGAGCGCCCTACATCATGCGGAGGTTCGCTTCGCGTCATTCGGATGCGTTAAAAGACAAGGACGTAATAATTTTTGTTAACCAAATGATTTTTTCGGGCGACGGCGCGAGAGTTTTTTGCGACCTGTTCCCAAAAAAACATTTCAAAGTAATATATGCCGATCATTTTTTTATGCCGAACAATGTCGGCAATTTATTTTTTTTGCCGAAGCAAAGCCAAAAAACAATCAAAAAATTTTTTTTGCGCGCCGAAAAAAAAATGCTGCGCGTCTGCAAAAATATAGAAAACGGAAAAATAAAAAAACGCGGCTTTTCGGCCGCGTCGCGTTTTTTAGGGAACATCCAGGGATTTTTATGGCAGGGCAGGAGCAAAAACGTCTTCCCCGCGAAATTTTCAATGGAACGCAGGGCTATGAGCAGAGTAAAAATTTTTTCAAATTGCAGCCGATGCGGCCTGTGCATAAAAAAATGCCCCATGGACAACCTGCTTTTGACAAACGGTTCGGTTGCCCAGCGCGGCAGTTGCACGGTTTGCTATCGGTGCATCAACTTGTGCCCAAAAAAAGCGGTTGCCATTTTTTTTTCCGGCCGCCCGCGCTGGCAGTATAAAAGCGACGTAAAATAAATCATGAAAGAATCATCCCGCGCATTTATTTTTCTAATACGCGCCGTACATAATCAATTGCAATTTATATAATCCCCAAAAAAACCGTCAGCTTAGCGGTTTTTTTTATTTCAAATAATCATGATAATTTTTGCCACCTTTTCGGTAATAAAAAGCAACTAAGTAATATTACATTTTAGTTACAATAAAAGCGTTTATTAAATCGTTTTTATAATTTGATAAACGAAAGCATTTTTAGCAGTAAAAATTTTCGTCCAAGGAGGAGACGGTTTTGAAAAATAAAAAAAACCGCGCGAAATTTTTAGCGTGGGCATTGGCGGTAGTATTCGCCTTTTCGTGTTTGCCGTTTGCCGGCCGCATAAATGTCGAAGCGGCAAGCAACTTGATAGTAAACGGCGACTTTTCGAACGGTACGGAGGGCTGGCTTGACGCCATGCTTGTACCTAACGGCTATAACCACGGCGGCGTGGTTAAAAATGCCGGCAGCACCACATTTAACGCCACCACCAACGACGCGCGCCAAAACCTCGCGCTTGAGCATGGCAAGACATATGTTTTAAGCGGTTGGTTTAAAAGCTCGGGCACAGGCGGAGCGGACATTCTTATTGCCGGCATGGGCAGCCACGCCGATCTGTACGGCACATCCAGAACAATACACAGCACCAATTGGACGTTCGTTGAAGTCGAGTTTACCGTAACCGGCGCAACAGACGTCCGTTTCATTGTTTGGTCGGATGAAGCGCCCGGCGGCTTCCTTTTCACGGACATTCGCCTTGTCGAAAAGGGAGGCCAAACTCCGCCGCCAGAACCGTCACGGGACAACCTGATCAAAAACGGCGATTTTTCCGACGGCACGAATTTTTGGTCCGATTCCACTTTGTTTGTCCCGAACGGTTTTAGTCACAACGGAATTATTCAAAATGCCGGATCGACAAGCTGGTATCCGGCAAACTGGATGCACAACAGCTACCAAAACATCGAGCTGGAACCGGGCAAGACATATCAGCTCAGCGGATGGTTTAAAGCCACACGCGAGGTTACAGATGTTTTCATAGCGGAACAAACCGCAAACGCGGTTTTGTTCGGCGCGGAAATTAAAGTAAGCAACAGAGAATGGCAGCACATGAGCGTAGTTTTTTCCGTACCCGCAGGCGACCACAGACAATTTCGCCTGCTCATGTGGTCTGACGAAGATGACGGTAATTTTTTATTCACAGGAGTAATTCTTACGGAGTATGACCCGGGCCCGACGCCCACTCCGCTTCCTAAGCCTGCGCCAAGCCCCTTTGCGCCTCCGTTGTACGACAAAAAAGTGCTGAGCGTTAATGAGTCAAACGACGCGGCAAACCCGTTCGACGGCGCTCCCAGCCTGTCAATACACGGCGGCGGCAGTTTTTCGCGGAACCAAATCGAAGAGGCCCTTATACCCGGCGGCATATATAAAGCTTATATATGGGCGAAGGGCGCGGCCGGTTCATCAATCGGCTTCGGCATTGTTATAGAAGGAACCGACGAAGAAGCTTTTCCCTCCGAAGACAGAAGCAGGATGCAAAACATCGGCTTAACCGAAGAATGGGAGCGCTACGAAATTTCTTTTACCATGCCGGGTCATTGGTTTACGGGCAGGCTTGAAATTAACAACCCGGACGGCAATGCGGTTAACGTCGCGCAGATTGAAATTTGGATGCCCGGCACAAACGGAGCAAGGCCTGCCAGCGATATACCTGAAGGTTGGTTCGAAATAATAGACGGCCGGATCTACGATCCGAACGGTTTTGACTTTGTCCCGATCGGCACAAACGCGCCGGGCCCCGGGGGATTTTTTTCAAGGGACATACTTCAAGACGTGGACCTTTTGACCGACGTATGGAATTTCAATGTTATCCGCTTGGTATGCTCGTTCGGCTATTTGTGGCAAACATTTGCGAACACGGACGAAGAAGCCATCGTTAAGGCTTTTACAGACAAAGGGGTAGTCGTCATGTTCGAAATGCACGAGTATTCCGGTTATTTTCCGGATGAACACGCGCATTGGAGCGGACCGTCCCTTGGCGGCTTGCCCGGAAACACCGTACGCTATCCGCTGTCCGTTTTCGCCCAAAAATGGGCGGAATTGGCGCAACGGTACAAAGACAACCCGTATGTTTGGTTCAACATAATGAACGAACCCGGCGACGGCGGCTGGCCGCACCAGCTTTCAAGCGACACATGGGACTATGCGCACCGCGCGGTAATTGACGCTATACGCGAAGTTGCGCCCTACAATATCATCGTGCTTGATGAACAGAATTACGGCGTCGGGTTTTATCCGTGGACAAACCCGCCGCTAAGCAAAGACGGCCCCGGCAGCGCAATATTGAACAAGGGGCCGGCGCTTAACGCCGATTATCCGAACCTGCTGTACTCGCTGCACCCGTATCCCTGGCACGAACAGGCTGTACTGCAAAGTTTCATCGACCATTGCAGGGAAGCGAACCTTGCCCTAGTGATAGGCGAATTTGCAACAACATTAAACAACCAAGGGCTAAACACGCATGTCGCGGCCGTTTACAACGTATGCGTTCCCGCAGGCGTCGGCCGTATATATTGGGCTTGGTCAGAC
Source organism: Defluviitaleaceae bacterium (assembly GCA_009783525.1). Classification (GTDB taxonomy): domain Bacteria; phylum Bacillota; class Clostridia; order Lachnospirales; family WQUN01; genus WRDG01. The sequence goes on from WRDG01000044.1 coordinate 4,132, forward strand.
GACCAATATGCGGTCACCGTTAACGGCGGTGGCGGTTATACGATAAACCGCAGGGACGGAAGCAAGCCCACCAACCTTACATGGTTCGGCGAGCTGGTTTGGGACGACGCGCACGGCGCGCTTACCCTGCCGGTTTACGCTCCCGGAACCGGCCCGACCCCAACTCCCGTCCCGGGAGAACCGCAAACAGGAAATTTAATTACAAACGGCGATTTTTCTGACGGCACTGCGGGCTGGCTTGACGCCATGCTTGTGGCAAACGGCTTCAGCCACGGCGGCGAAGTTAAAAACGCCGGAAGCACCACATACAACAACGGCACCAACGACGCGAAACAGAACCTCACGCTTCTTCACGGCAAAACCTATGTGTTGAGCGGTTGGTTCAAAAGTTCGGGCAGCGGCGGGGCCGACGTGCAGATATCCGGCATGGGAAGCCACAGCCCCTTATACGGCACGTCCAGAACTGTCGGCAGCACCGATTGGACATTCGTCGAAATCGAGTTTACCGTAACCGGCGCCACAGACGTACGCTTCATGGTTTGGTCCGACGACCCGCCCGGAGGCTTCCTTTTTACTGACATAAGCCTTGTCGAAAAAGGCGGAGAGGCGCCAACGCCTACGCCCGTTATTCCCGACCCGACGCCCACGCCGCCGCCGCAAACGGGCAACCTGCTTGAAAACGGCGATTTCGCAACCGACGAAAGCGGCTGGTTCGGCGTCGAAAGAGTAGTAAACGGCTTCGACCGCGACGGCGTTGTTAAAAATGCCGGGCGCATCGCTCACGGAAATATTTTTCAAGGCAAGGGTACGTCGCATACATTTATAATCGAAAACGGCAAAACATATGTTTTAAGCTTTTGGTGCAAGGCGGACAATTCTTCCGGCACGGATGTGTATATACAGTACCAAAGCGGCGGACACCACAGTGTGTGGTATGTGCACAATACCGCTTGGGAGTTTATGAGTTTCGAGTTTACCGGCGACGGCAAAGAAGTTGAGGTCTTCTTTTGGACAGACACGCCAAACTTTTGGATAGCCGATGTAACGGTAGCGGAAAAAGTTGCATTGCCTACGCCTACTCCTACGCCTATACTCCCCGACCCGACGCCCACACCGCAGCCGCAAACAGGCAACTTGATCGTCAACGGAGATTTTTCTGACGGCACAAACGGATGGCTCGACATAATGTATATTGCCGATGGTTTCAACCACGGCGGCGTAATTAAAAACGCGGGCAGCACTACTATGAATGTTTATGCCAACGACGCTAAGCAGCTTATAAACCTTGAGGCGGGCAAAACATATGTGTTAAGCGGATGGTTCAAAAGCTCCGGCAACGGCGGAGCGGACGTTTTAATAGCAAGCGCGGGCAGCCACGGCACACTGTTCGGTTCGTCAAGGACAATATCCGGCACCTCATGGATATTCCATGAACTAGAATTTACCGTACCCGCAGACGGCCCGACCGAAGCGCGCTTCATGGTTTGGGCGGACGACCCGCCCGGAGGCTTCTTGTTTACCGACATCAGCCTTGTTGAAAAAGCTGCAGAAATAATTCCGAAAGATCCCGGCATCTACATTTTGTCGCTGCCTAACAAACTCAGCTATTTTATCGGCGACAGTTTTGACATAACCGGTTTGAGGTTTACGTATTCGGACGAAAACGGCAGCACCTCGAATGTTACCGCAACGACGGCAATGCTTGACTTAAGCGGTTTCGATTCGAGCGTGCACGGTGTAAAAACAATTACGCTCAATTACGGCGGTTTCAACCTTTCATTTACAGTCCGGGTAAACAACAACGCAAAGTTTACCGTTGACGGCCACACTATTTACGACCCCAACGGCGAAGTTTTTATACCCAAGGGCACTAACATAAACGGCCCAAATATGTGGTGGAGCCGCGACACGCTGCAGGATGTTGAATTGATTTGCGATGTATGGGGCATGAATTTCGTAAGGCTTGTCACTACGTTCGGCATGCTCTGGAACACCGCGCCCAACAGAGACATGGATGCAATAGTTAAAGCGTTCACCGACAAGGGCGTTGTTGTAATGATAGAGATGCACGACTACACGGGCACGTATCCGTTCAACAACGACCAGGTAAACAACATAGGCAACCATTGGCGGTATTCACTCGACAATTTTACGAGGATGCTGGTCGAACTGGCGGTACGGTACAGAGATAACCCGTATGTTTGGATAAACATCATGAACGAGCCGTCGGGCGACTCCGAGCTTAACGTCGGGCACCCGACATATACATACGGCGACAACCGCTCCGACGTCGAAACGTGGGTACGCGTACACGACCACATAATCGGCGCGCTGCGCGGCGCAGGCTTCGACAACATAATTGTTATGGACGAAAACAATTACGGCGTGGGCAGATACAACCCCGGCGACCCCGACGGACACGGCAGCGCTGTTTTATACGGCGGGCCCAAGCTCAACGAAAAATATGACAACTTGGCTTACTCGCTGCATCCGTACGGCTGGAGAGACTACAGTGTATTGGAACAGTACGTGATCCATTGCTACGAACGCGACCTCGCGCTGATGTTCGGCGAGTACGGCGCGGTATGGGGTTCACCCATGACGCACAAAGCGACGAAGATAGCGTTTGAGGTTTTTAATGAATACAATGTCGGCCGCGTTTACTGGGCGTGGGACGGAGCAAGCGGATTTGCCGTTACCGACATAAACAAAGGCTTCGACGGCGGCGGCTATCAGATAGACAGGACGGACGGCACCAAACCGACCAATTTAACTTGGTTCGGCGGGATACTTTGGGACGACTTCCATAACATTTTGACATTCCCGCTTCCCAACTATTCATTTCCGCTTGTCGCAAACTCAGACTTTAGCGACGGCCTGTCCGGCTGGCACAATTATCAGGGCCAATTGCAGTATTTAAATTCCGGTTCCCATGACGGCTCCGCCCATGCGCGCATGATACCCGGCGCGAACTATACCGGACAGGATTTGGATGCGGACTTTGCAATTGCCGGCGGCGAATACCGCTTCAGCGCGTGGGCAAGGCACGCCTCGCCCGGCTCGACCCAATTCGGAATAGCGTTTACCGAATATCCCGGCGGACCCGAAATGTCATATGTTTTATTTTTTGACGAATCCGTTTGGACATATAAGGAGCTTTATCTGACGCTTCCCGAAAACCTGCATTCCCTGCGCCTGTTCATATGGCAGCCGGACGGCAATACGGACGTTTATTTCGACGATGTGTGCTTTGATTACATCGAACCCGAGGGAGAAATTTTTACGGTGGCTTTTAACGTAAACGGGAACGGGACCGTTCCCGCGGCTATCGCTTCCGCAACGGTAACCGAAGGTTCATCCGTCGTCCTTCCGTCGATCGACAAAGAAGGCTTCATGTTCGGCGGATGGTACACGGCGGAAAGCGACGGAATAAAAGCCGGCAACGCAGGCGACCTGTATTACCCGGAACAGGACATAACCCTTTTTGCAAGATGGCCTGACAGGGTTCAAAATGATTTTATTGTCAAATTTGACACAATGGGCGGAAGCGGATCATTTGAAAAAATTTACGGTTTTACGGGCGATTTAATTGTTCTTCCCTCAACGTCAATGGCCAATCATGTATTTATCGGTTGGTATACAGCGGCAGACGGCGGAGCATTTGCCGGCATGCCTAACGGCCGTTATGGTCCCAACGCGGACATTACATTGTACGCGCGATGGGAAAAGCTGCCTCCGTTTACACTTTCTATTGGCGAAGAAAAACCCGGAGGCGCGGGTTTTAGGCGTGAAATAACCGTGAGTGGCTACGGATTGTCCGAAGCCGGACTCGCGGGAAAAATATTGGTGGTTGAATTGATCGAGGGTATCGGAAACAACACGAGGACAACCGTTGTTGATTTTGACGCGGCGGTTTCAGTAAGAATTTCTTATCAACGTTCTGACACGATCGTACGCGTTTGGTTGATGGACGATACGGACGATTTCGTAATGCCCGACGCGGGCGGCGTTTATTACGCTTACGCGACCGCCGGAACAGGCGTTGAAATTCCTCCGATAGGATGCAGCCCCACGCCGACGCCGGCCGCCGTTCTTGTCAACGCGGTTCCGTCCGCCTACGTTACTAAGATAAACGGCAGTCAAAACGATTTGACCGTCACGGTTATAGAAAAGTTTTCCGACGGAACAAGAAACATAATTTCAAACACGATAAGGATCAGCAATAACGCCGCCGGCACGTACAGCGTCGGGGCCTACAGGGTTTATGTCGACACGAAGGGTAACGATCAGATACGCGAAATTTATTTGATCAAATAAATGCAAAATATTTAAGCAAAAAAAAAGGGATTGCCGTTTTAACAGGCTGTCCCTTTTTTTTGTCGTTTGCATTAAACGGTTCGGCTTTATATATTTCATGCGACTATAAAAAATTAATCGGAGGCGCGAAATGAATTTCAAAAAAAATTTATACGCCGTGCTGGAATTTTTAGAAAAAAATATCTGCGAAACACATATGGCGGAAACGCAAGCGAGGCATGTCGCCGCATTATGCTTTGATGAAAACGCCTCGCCTGTCATGCAGGCGTATTTTTCGCCGGAGGGACTCGATCCGTATGTTTATGCGGAAACATATAACAATATGGAAAAGATGCTTTATAACGAGCTGCTGGCTTGTGTTTCGTCCGTTATGAGCAGGGACGACGGCATACTCGGTATCCGCGCCGACTACGGCGTCGGCACTTTGCCGTCGCTGTTCGGCACGGCGGACAGGATAACGGTCGATAATTTAAAACCATGGACGGATCCCTTGCCCCCCGGCAAATTACAAGCGACCGTTAAAAAAGGCGTGCCAAACCTATCGAACGGAAGCGGCGCAAAGGTTTACGAAACCTACTCATATTACAGTGAGACATTGAGCGCTTATCCCAAATGCAAAAAGCATATTCATCTTTATCATCCCGACTTGCAGGGACCGTTCGACACCGCGCATCTGCTCGCGGGCAACGATATTTATTACATGCTTTACGACGACCCGGCCATGGTTCATGAGCTTTTACATTTGGTTTGCGAAACTTACGCGTCCTTTTACAAAAAACTCGAAACGTTTTTTACCGACCGGTTCGTTTCCGGCGGAAAATGTTATTGCTATCATTTCAAGCATATTTTCGGCGGAAACATTTTACTGCGCAGCGACACAGCGGTAAATTTAAATTCCGCACAGTACGACGAATTTGTGAAGCCGTACGACGAGCTTCTGCTTGCCGCTTTCGGCGGCGGTTCGATACATTTTTGCGGCCGCGCGGACCAATGGATAAACAATATGTTTTCGACCGTAAACTTACGCGCGATCAATTTCGGGCATATGCACAAGTACGATTTCGGGCAGCGGCTTCTCGATCATGTATACGGCGACATGACTGCTTACCGCGTCCCCGTCGCCGCATATTTTTTAGACGCGGCAGAAATTAACGGGCTCGACTGGAACAAATATAAAACAGGCGTGACATATACCCACTTTACCGAAGGCCTTGATGAAACGAAAAGGCTTAATGAAAAACTTCGGTCGATTTGATTATTTTTTACTCCGTCCGCAAAGCCGCGACGGGGTCTTTTTTTGCCGCCGCTTTGGACGGGATGAAACCCGCAGCCACCGAAAGAAGCACGCTTATCACTACCAGCATGGCGGCTCCGGCAGGCGGCAGCTTGGCCAGCCCAGATATTCCGGCGGCGGCGTTTATAATCGCGTTGATGGGAAAAATGAGCAGCGCCGTTACCGCAATGCCCATCACGCCCGCAACGAATCCCTCGATTATCGTTTCGGCGTTGAACACGCGCGTTATGTCTTTTTTTGACGCCCCTATGCTGCGCAGTATTCCGATCTCTTTGGTGCGTTCCAATACGGATATGTATGTGATGATGGCGATCATTATTGACGAAACCACAAGAGAAACCGCCACGAACGCAATCAAAACATACGAAACGATATTTATCATGCCCGAAATCGACGATGTCAGCAGCCCCACTATGTCGGTGTAGTTTATGACCCGTCCGTCTTCGCCTTCTTTAATCATTGCCGCGTTGTAGTCCGCGATCAAATCTTCAATATCCTGCTTTGCGTTAAAATTTGTCGGATAAAATTTTATTGAGCTCGGGTTGTTTAAATCCGCGATGCTAAGCGCGTGAGCGTTGCTTTCATATGACTCGCCTTCTGCGAAGGGTTCGCCGGTAAATACGTTAACGTCCGGTTTTGCGAGCTGCTCCCTTACGATCTCCGCTTCAAGGGCCGCTTTAACTGCGTAGTCGGTAAGCGCCGCCGTGTACCCTACCGTTCCGCTTATGGATGCCGCCGCCGCGTTTTCGTTCGGCTTGACTATCCCGACGATTTTAAGTTCGACCGCGTCTTCCAAAATTTTTTCAACATGAATTTCGTCTTCACGCATGTCTGTCCACGAGCCGTTTTCTTTTACGTAATAATCAATGTTTAGCACCAGCCCGAACGAAAGCGCAAGCAGTTCTTCGTATGAAAAGCTTTGGTCCGTTTCAAGCTCCGGAAGCTCTTCTCCCCTCATTACGGCCCCCATGATTTTTTCCATGTCCTTTGGATCCATCACGCCCAAAGCGTACAGCATCATGTCGTTTATTTCGTTTTCGCCGTTTACTACGAGCACAAGCTCGTCAAATTTATTCGGCCACATTCCCGCCAGCACGTCGTACTGCGATCCGAGCAGCTCCGGGTTGTCGATCATTTCAGAAAAAATTTCGACGCCGCCGCCTATGCCGAAATCCATGCCTCCTATGCCGCCCTGCGCTCCCATGCCGAACCCCGACAAAAAGTCGCTCGGGTTAACGCGGTAAACGCCGTTTGTCCCGCCGTTTTTATAAATGTTAAGCTCGATATCGTAGCCGTATTGGATCGAGTTTGTCAGCCGTTCGAAACTTTCTTTCGCCTCTGTGCCGACGTATTCTTTGAACCGCGCCAAATCGTTACGATGAATCTGCGCGGTAACCGACGAAACCATGTCCGACATAATATTGTTTGCATAAACGCGGCCGGGTTCGCGCTGCATGTTTTCGCGCCCGCCCATGTTCATCCGCATAGAAAGCATCCCGCCCATGTCCATGCTCGTGCTTGAAATTTCCAGCGGATATGTAGACAGCGTGTCCCTTTCGAGGTTGTCAACATATGTCTGCATTCCGTTTGAAAGCGATAATATAAGCGCGATGCCTATGATGCCGATGCTGCCCGCGAATGCGGTTAAAAACGTCCGCGCTTTTTTCGTCAGCAAATTTTTATAACTCAGCGCGAGAGCGGCGGTAAAGGACATGGAAATTTTTTTACGCTTGCCCCTTGCTCTTTCTCTTTTTTCCTGACCCGAGCGGTAGGGGCTGCTGTCGTCTGTAACCCTGCCGTCGAGCAACTTAATTATTCGCGTCGAATACATGCCGGCGAGAGCCGCGTTGTGGGTAACCATTATGACGAGGCGATCCTTTGCGATTTCTTTTAACAGCTCCATGA
>WRDG01000045.1 GCA_009783525.1 Defluviitaleaceae bacterium
CTTGCGTTCGGGTTCCGGGTAACGTGTCCCGCATTTCGGGCAGTACAGGTTTTCGTCGAGAGCGATGTCCTTTAAAGGATCGTTGCCGTCCTTTATGTTTTTTATCGCCTTGATAAGCCTGTCGGCGTATGACATATAACCCAGGGAAAAAAGCAACAGGCATGATTCGTTGAACGAGTCTTTTTTTTCCGCTTTTTTGACCGCGTCGGCGGGATCGTTTTTTACCTCTTCATCTGCTTCATCCGCTTTATCCGCTTCATCCGCACGATCTTCGTCGCAATCCGTTTTATTTTCTTTAATCAATCCGATGAAGCGCCCGGTCGACAAAAGTTTTTCTGTTTTATAATCGTCGAACATAGAAAGCTCTATCGTTTCGAGTTTTTCCGCGCGGTAATCGGACACGATCCGCCGCGCGCCGGTTACTTTTACGATGCGCTCTTCGCCGTAAAGTATGTACAGGCGGTCCTTGCTGATCGCCACGTATACATCCGCGTATTCGCCTTCGGGAGTCATGTCTGTATGCACGGCATAAAATAGCTCCGGCACGGGAACCCCCACGGCTGCCAGAGCGTCCATCATATATTCGGGTACGGATTGCTGCATTGAGATGCTGCCTCCAGTATTGCGATGATAAAAAACAATTCCGACGATTGTAACAAGCCCGTAAATGTATGGCAAGTGGATTAAATGATTATAATCGTTTAATATCCCGCAAAGAAAGGCGGCGAAAAATATTTACAGACTACGGTCAGAAAGACTGTCGGTTGCGGCGTCGTTTGCGCGTCCCGGCTTCAACGCGGCGGACATTGGCGCGGACCACGCGCAGCTCGCGATTTATCTTGCGTCAGCCCCGGACGCGAACGGCAAAAAAATTTACGCCTGCGAATTAAACGACGGGCCGCTTGCCGCCGCGCGGGCCGCAGTCGAAAACGCGAAGCTGTCACACATTGTCGAATTGATAAAATCAGACGGGCTTGACTGTGTGCCACGGGATGCGCGGGACATTTTTATTTTGGGGATGGGCGGCGGTTTGATCGCCGATATTATTTCGCGCGGCAAAAATTTTTTTGCCGACGCGGTGTATGTGCTTTCAGCCGCGGCTCACGACCACGCGCTTAGGAGATTTCTTTACGAAAATAATTTTTTTATCGGCGATGAAATCCCGGTAAAAGAAAACGGGCGGATTTCGATCGTGATGCGCGCTTTTGAGTCGGACAAAATATTTCCGCAGCCCTCGGACTTTGAGTGCGAAATAGGCCGCAATCTGATCGAAAAAAAAACGCCGCTCGTACGCGAGTACGCGGCGGGAATTTTAAAACGCGAGCTGCTTAAATTAAAAGGGCTGCAAAAAGCAAACGCGCCCGACGAATCGAAACTCGAACGGGCGCGCAGATTGATATGCGAACTGAATGATTTTATAAAGACTTAGCCCACAGGCAAGATCATGATTTTAAAATTGAACCGCTTTTCGTCGAAGCGGTATTTTTTTTGCAGATAAGGTCCGCATGAATTGGATCCGATGCCCGTTTGCTTGTAGTCCACATTGACGTAGACTCCGTCAAGCTTGACGAGTTCGTAAGGATGCTCCGCGTCGGCTGCGGCTCGACTGCAATAATGCGAAGCGTTAAACGTAAACGGGTCGCCGTCCGCAACGAAAAGCAATCCGCGGCCGTATTCGTCCGTGATCCGCATATAGTCCGTGTTCCAATGCGCGCCGTTTTCCTGTGGGCGGGCGTAGTTTTCGAACATTCCGTCGACGGTCGTTTTAAATAAACCCTTCCGCGACGCACGGTGCTTGTCGCAGTATGATTCGTAGGGGCCGTATCCAAAGTATTCGACCTGCGAAACACGAGGCATGAAAAATCTCAAACCGAAACGCGGCAGAGCCATCGTCTCTCCGTAAATCATCTTACGGTCGTCGACGTCCGCGGTTACGGACAGTTTGACCGCGCCGCCCGCGTCGACAATCCACTCGGCCTTTGCTTTAAGGATTGGTTCGTATGTGTAGGCCCCCATCGAAAAATCGTAGCAAAAACGCACGTCGTTTTCCGTTTCGAAAATTTGCGTTTTGTACACATGCATTTCGGTTTTATGCAAACCCCATTCGCGCCACTTCGACTTTATGTTGCGGTCGTTGTCGGTCGGCGCCCGCCAAATGTCAAACGCTGCCGGTTCCAGTATCAGGTCGGCGTTTTTATATATAAATTTTTCAAAAACACCCGTGCCCGCATCGTATTCGCAGCAAAAATTGTCGCCTCCGACAATTAATTTATTTTCTGTTTTGCGCACATTAAACCGGTTCGACGAACCGTTTTTGTTATTTATGTTGACTTGATATTTTTTATAGTCCTCCGACACAACCGCGGGGTTCGCTTTTTTGCACGAAATAACCAACTGACGGCAAGCCGCTTCGTAATCGGCCTCAGCAAATTCATTTTTTTCCGCATACAAAAAAAATAAGTTTAACGCGCAAAAATTTTTTTCGCGCGGCAAACCGTATTCGAATTTGATTGTTTCGCTTCCGCCCGGCGGCGCGGATAATTTTCCGGTCCGCCCGCGCGCAACGCACACGCCGTCATTTTCCAGCTCCCACCTGACATATAAATGCGAAAGGTCGATAAAGCCGAAGCGGTTGTAAATATTTACCAGTCCCGCATCAACGTCGATAAATTCGGCTTCGACTTGCGCGTACACATTTTTTACTTCAAGCAAACCCGTATGCGGCGTGCGGTCCGCATAAACGAGGCCGTCGAGGCAGAAGTTCCCGTCGTTCGGCATGTCGCCGAAATCTCCTCCGTAAGCGGTAAAGTCTACTTCGCGCAGCCTGCTCTGCTCGGCTTCCGAAAAGCCGAGCCTTTTTAGCGCGTTTTTATAGCCGAGCGCGGGCACTGTCACAGATATTTTTTCGCCGTCAAAAAAACGCTTGGCGGCAAGCCCGTGGTCCCACCATTCCCAAACGCACGCGCCTATCATTTTCGGCGAAGAATTTATTATTTCCCAATAGTCATGCAAATCACCCGGACCGTTGCCCATTGCATGCGAATATTCGCATAAAAAAAACGGCCGCGTTTTTGCCGGGTCCTCGGCATATTCTTTAAGGCGCTCGAGTCCCGTATACATTTCGCTGCGTACGGACAAATTGCATAGGTCGAGACTCGAGGCTTCAATCAATAAATTTTCGTTGACCTGTTCTGTCTGCACTTGGTTCGCGCCTTCGTAGTGGATGAGACGCGAAGGGTCGCGCTTTGCCGCAAGCTCCGCCATGCGCCTGTGGTTTTCGCCGAAGCCCGACTCGTTGCCGAGCGACCACATTAAAATGCACGGGTGGTTTTTGTCGCGCTCGACCATGCGAGACATCCGGTCCATAAAAGCCGGCGTCCAATCGGCAGATTCGGTAAGCCCGTTATAACCGCCCAATGCTTCGCCTGCCATGCACATGCCGTGGCTTTCCAGATCTGCTTCGTCGATTACATAAAAACCCAAACGGTCGCACATCTGTAAAAATTTCGGGTCGTTAGGGTAGTGCGAAGTTCTAATTGTGTTTATGTTATGCCTTTTCATCAGCAAAAGATCCTGCCGCGCCCATTCCGCCGGCACGGCTTGTCCGTACAGCGGATGGAAATCGTGACGGTTCACGCCTTTAAGCTTGACTGCTTTTTTATTTATCGTTAACGCTCCGTCGCTGCTGATGCGAATTTCGCGCAACCCGAGATCAAATTTAATCAGTTCGCTGCCGCATGACACGTGCATTTCATATAAATAAGGCCGCTCCGCGTTCCATGCAACGAAATTTTTTATTTTAAACCGCGCCGCAGCTGAGCCGCTCTGTAAAACAACAGCGTCGCCCGGCGCAGCCTCTTCGCCGTCCGCGCCAAAAATTTTTACATTAACCTCAAGCCCGTCCGCGCCTGTTAGTTCGCATTCAACAACGGCCTCCGTAAAATTTTGGTCGAAGCTCTGCCTTATGAAAACATCCCTGACATGCTCCCTGTCTCGCGCCAATAAATAAACGTCTCTGAAAATCCCGGAAAACCTCCAACAATCCTGGTCCTCCAAATATGTGCCGTCGCAGTATTTCAACACGGCCGCCGCGATTCTGTTCGCGCCCGCATGCAGCGCGTCCGTGATGTTAAATTCCGCCGGCAAACGGCTGCCTTTGGTAAACCCGACGAACTTCCCGTTAACCCATAAATACATGCATGAGTTTACGCCTTCAAAGTTTATGAATATTTCTTTGCCGTTCCAACCGGCGGGTAATTCGATGTCGCGCAAATACAGCCCCGCCGGATTATCGTTCGGGACAAACGGCGGGTCGAGCGGAATCGGATAGTTTACGTTTGTGTAGTGGCAGCGGTCGTATCCTTCCGTTTGCCAGCACGACGGAACGTTTAATATGTCGAAACCGTCAGTTTTATAATCGACGGCAAAAAAATTATTGTCCGCAGTTTTTACGCTGCCGTGATATTGAAAAAACCATCCGCCGTTTAACGGAAAAAAATTTTCTTTTCCGCCGCCCGCGGTTTCCGGAATGTAGTAGGCGCGCGGGGCGAGCCTGTTCACATGGCACACCCCCGGGTTTTCGTAAAAATTTTTCATTCCGAACATTATCCATGCCTCCCTGTAATGGAAAAGCCGTTTTCATTTTCTTCCGTACGATATATGACCGGACGTTCGAGCGGGTGTTTGTTTGGGCTGTGCATCGGGAACAGCAGGTCGCCGTCAAACGATTCGAACAGCATCCCGTGCCCGCCGTCCGTTACAAAAAGCGGTTCTTTATCCATCACCCAGTCTCCTGTTATTTTCCCGCCCGACGATATGGCCTGCCCGACGCAATAGCCCGACGCGCAGCTGCACGACCATAACAGAGAAAGTTTTCCGTTTTTCATTCGGCGAACAAAACAGCCATCCGTCACATAGCCTCGGTAACCCATGTCCGGCATTTCGACAAGCGTACTCCACGACGCGTCCAGCGAATGAAAAATGACATGAGGCTCGCCCACCGCACTTTTTAAATCATGCGACAACCGTACGGCGCATACCGCACCGTTTCCGAGCTGCACCCACTCGTGACAGTAGACGAGCCACGGATTTTTTTCTTCGTCAATGTACAGGGATCCGTCGAGGCACATGCAGTCGGAAGGAGTGACGGGCCCGCCGGTGTGGTCTGCAAACGGTCCCGACGGGCTGTGCGCGCGTAATATGCCCACTCCGCGCATCCTGTCTTTCATGTGGACGGTTCCCTCGTTTGAAAATGTGGCGAACAAATAATAATCGCCGTTATATTCGTGCGCCTCCGCCGCCCAAAAATCCGTCTTCCCCCAAAACGAAACGTCTGGGCGGAAAATCGGAACCGGCTCTTCCCAATCGATTAAGTCGACGCTTGCGTAACAATCGAAACCCGGCTCTTTATGGCTCCTGCTTATCGTCGAGCCATACATATAATATTTGCCCGTTTTTTTATCGGGAAGTATGAACGGGTCGCGTATGTGTATTTCATTCAACTTTTTCATTTTTTTTGCCTAACGCGCCGCGCGTAAATATCGCGCATATATCCCGCGCCTTTCTGTGTCCGAATTTTTTTATCCAATTACACAAGCAAACCCGTCGAAACCCGACGGGGCGAAAACTTCATGCCTGCCGTTGTAAATATAAAAGCTGCCCGGATGCACGAGGTGCTGGCTCGCCTGTTTTCCGTAAGGCCCAAGCAGGTTTTGCAGCGTGTTCGAAATAACGACTTTTATTTCGTTTTTGCCCTGCACAATATATTTTCCGATATCAAACGGACCGGACGGCCAGCCGACAGTCTTCACATGATTACCGTTTACGTACAGCGCCGTAGTCGCGCCGTCATACCGGCCTAATGTAAACGACGCGCGTCCTTCGGGCTTTTCCGATTCAAAATTCGCCGTGTAAGATATTTTCCCGGAATAATACGGATAACCCTGCCCCTCGACGCCGCCCGCAAAAAGCTTTGCCGGCTTAACAACCGAAAAACCGTTTTTGCCGCGTCGCAGCGCAAAATTACCCACAATATAAACGCTCTCTAAATTCAACATCACATTGAATTTTTCCGCTTCGACACGCAAAATATTTTCGCCCGCCCGAACATGCGAAGTGATGTCGTATGTTTGAAACGCCCTGTCTTTATAAAACCCGCCGTCAGCTTCGGCCAAACTGCCGTTTACCGATATTTTAAAATGCTGCGGCAGTTCTGCGGCGGCAAAAATTTTACCTTCCGGTATTTCGTCGATCGTAAACGGAAACTCCAGCACCACGCTGCGGCATATATTTTTTTCTTCTTCCGTGTACATCCACGGTTCCAAAGTGAATATCGCGCCGCGGTCAACCCCCATCGAATCCTTGAGCTCATCGTCGAGCTTAAGCACGTCGTCAGGTTTTGAAAATTTTCCTCCGTCTACGCTTATTTTGCAAAATTGCAAATGGAAAGCGTTTTGGTCGTTTAAACTGACCGTCCATTCCGTCAAAAATTTTATGTCCGCCACTTCGGAAACAGAAACCGGTTTGTTCTCGTCGGCCAGTAAAAGCGCGGACTCCAATGCGTTAAGCGTAAGCAAAATAAAATGACGCTTCCCGTCGAAATGTACGGGAACCGGACCGCCGGACACTTCGCCGGTTTCCGCGTCCCATCGTACTATTTCGCAGGAGGCGTCCACATATACAAACAGAGATGAATTATGCTCCATGTTCAGGTTGCATAAAAATGTGACGGTTTGATTTTTGTCTCTTCTGACATGGGCGTATATGTCGTCCGTTTTCTTTCCGTTTATTTCAAAAACATCGACCCTTTTTACGCCGGATTCCCGCAGTGCGGCGTGCAAATGCGCTTCCGATACATGATGTATGTCGTCGCGCATAAAAAACGACGAGAGTTTTTCGCTCGGCTCGCCGTCTATCAAATGCGGCGTTACGCCCGTGCAAAATATTTGCCCTCCGGTATCCGCGAATTTTTGCAACAGAGCAAAAACTTCGCTTCGCATGATGCTTGATTCCGTAACGACCACCGTTTTGTAAGCCATTTCGCCGACATGCATCAACCCGTTTTCAATTTTTGCGTGAGCAGCCATTATCACATCGTCGCCAATGTCATACATGATACGGTTTTGACCTAACCGTTTCACCGTCCCGTTTACCGACGCGGCAATTTCGTTCAGTCCCTTTTCCGCGCCCGCTCCGCCATAAGCCGCCCATGTGGAACTTGCAGGGTGCAGCACCAATACGTCCGCTTCATATTTGCCGCGTGTAACCGCATACGACATTCTTCCGATGTAGTCGCTCAAAATATTGAACTCGTCCCACCAAGGCTGATGGTCTAAATATGAAAGCGGAAAATCTCTTTTGCGGTAGCCCGTCATATCGTACAAAGACAAATGCAGGCAGAATAAATTTATTCCGAGCGCCAGCTGCCAATCGATAACCCTTTTTTGGTAAGCGAAATTTAACGCCCAGCCCGACGCGCCGTTTGTTTCCGTAAGCACCCTGTCTCTTCCGAATTGGTTAGCTACGGATGAAGCTTCTTTTACGATGAAATCGTTGCCGTATTGCTCCGGATTTTCCGGGCTTGAAACGAAAAGCATGTCTATCCCCGGGTAATGCATATTCATATAATGAGGCATCACGCTGCCGTGGTGTGTCGGCCTCGGAAAAACATGCTCCCAAAAATGCCCGGTATAAAAAATTCCGTTTGTTTCGCACCAATCGTAAATGTTTTTGGAAAACGCCGCGACAAACATTTCCGAAAGCAGATTCCAATAATGAAAACGCGTACGCGGCGACGTTTCGGTATCTGAAAATAAATCGTTTATTAACGGCTTGATAGAATAACCGTATTTTTCTAAAAATTTATCTTCAAAATTTTTTGACCACGGACGCGCTTTTTTTTCGTGAAGGGCAAAATGAGGCTCGTCCGTAAAAATTGCCGGAACCACATTGCCGAAATAATCCTTAAAATGGTTTTTATACTGCTCGTGCGTTATTTCAATGAAGTAATCGATTACCTCTTTGTCGCAAACGTCGACGTTAATGTGCCTGAACCGACCGTCGGGGTCACTTGCCGTTACAACTTCATAACCGTCCGGCGCGTTCTCGTTAAGCAGAATATATTTTTGGGCAAAACCGGCGTCATGGACAAGCGTTTTATTTCCTGCCTTGCCGCTCGGGCACCAGTCTTCGTCGTACAGCCAAGCCAGGATTCCGAGTTCCTCGCATTTTTTTACGCACACTCGAAGCGCATCAAAATATTCGTCGCTCAAATAATCGGTTTCCATTCCGCCTCGCGGATGCAAATAGACCCCGCCGTATCCCCGCTTGTGAAACTCCGTTATCTGCCGTTCGAGCTCCGCGGTTTCCAATGTGCCGTTTAATCCCCAAAAAGGCGTCGGGCGGTATGTTGCCGCCGGATTGGCAAACATTTTTTTTTCAAGCATGACTTTTACCTCGCTCCCGTTAATTTTTTCTTGACGCGTATGTCGTCGCCGAAAAATTTCATGACTTTATAATAACCTATTATCCGTGAAACCACTCTTTCCGAATATTGCTCGTGCAGTTCCGCGGGCGGAAGGTTTGTGGAAATAACCGTTGGCTTTTGCATAATCAGCCTTTCGTTAATTATGTCAAACAGCGCCGCCCCCGTTACAACCGTCGCAAATTCGGAACCTAAATCGTCCAGTATCAACAATTCCGTTTCATACAGCATGTCGATCGTTTCGTCCGGCTCTTCCATTTCGTCGCGGTTAAAACGGTAGTCTTCAACCGCTTTAAAAATTTTTGGCGCGGTCACGTACAATACGGTTCGTTCTTTTTCAAGCAGAGCCCGGGCGATACAGTTGCATAAAAATGTCTTGCCGAGCCCCGCGTCTCCGTACAGCAAAAGGTTTTGAAATTTAACGCCGAAATCCTTTACAAACTGCAAAGCCGTCTTATGTATTGTTTTCATGTTTTCTTTCGGCGAAAGCCCTTCACTTTCGTTTAAAACGTCGCTGTAGTATTTCATTGTAAACGTGTCGAAATTTTCTGTTTCAAGCAAATTTTTCCGGTTAGGCAAATTATAGCAGACGTTTATCAGCCGCTGTTTTAAACAGCGGCATCTGACCGTTTCATGCCCCGAATTTATATGGCCGGTGTCTTTACATTCCGGACATAAAAAAATGTCCGAAAAATAATTTTCGGGCACGCCGTTTGATTCCATGAGACGGGCTTTTTCTTCCGACAATTTTTTTGAATTGCTCTTTAGCTCCGACACGTTTTTTTCACAGTCATTTCCGCCTGCCGCCAGCAGTTTAACCAATCCGATGCCCGCTGCAGAAAGCTCTTCGTCTATTTTTTTTATGCGCGGTATATCCGCGTATACTTTTGACCGGCGTTCGGCCAGCAAATCGCCGGCTCGCTCCCTTTCTATTTCATATTGCCTCATAATTTCTTTATACGCCGATTTACAGAACACAAACAAACCTCCCTAAGCGCCGTCCGCTTGATGGCTTTGCGGTTCCAGGCTGTTGATAAGGTATTCCCGCTCCATTTTTTCCATTGAGCTGTAGTCGATCTCACGCTGGCTGTAATTTATGAAACGGTTCTTTTTGCCCGGCCTGCCCGCCGGCGCTTTTTTTACCGGAGTAATTTTTTCTTCCGTCTTTTTTTTGATATGCGCATCGTCTTCTGCTTCGATGCCTTCCGCCGTCTTTATGTTTTTTATAAACCAGTCGTCTAAAATCTTATCTACATAATTAAATTTCGGTTTTCCCAGGTTTGTGGCGCAGCGGTCTATCGCCGCAAAAATCATTTGACCCGTAAAATTATATTCGGACTTCCATTTTTCTACGTACTTGCGTTGGGTAGCCGTAGGATAACCGGTTTGGCCGAACGCTTTATAAATTTCTTTATACTCGCCCGAAAATGATTTTACGTATTCTTCGGCGGCTTCAACACTGTCTATGCCGCGGTCCGCCCAATCCATAGCGGTTTTTTCCGCGTACCGCAAATCGCGTTTGCCGTTTTCGGCGCAGTAAGAGAGCATAAATATTATTACGTCAACCGAAAGATGCAGCCAATCGTAAAAACCGAAGATAACGTTCATGTCATGATATGTAAGCAATTTTGCCAAAGACTGCTCCGCCTGTTTGAACAACCGTTCGATTTCTTTGCATTCCTTTGGATAAACAGCAAGCTCTTCCGCGGTGTAATGCGGGCGCGGTTCGGATGCAAACCTTGCCTTTTCTTCTTTTTTTTCCGTTTTTTCTTGCACCTGCAAAAATTTGACGTTCATGCTTTCGTCCGATGCGTCTGCGCTAATGCTTACAAGCCCTTCTTTTTCCCAATAACTCCAAGCGTTATGAACGTCGGTTTCAAGCACTTGAAAAATTTCCGCCAATTCGCCGTTCGTTACCGCGGCGGATCCGCTTTGGCAACGGCGGAGCGAATAAATATATATCAACGCATATACCGGTTTGCATTTTTGCATGAAATAATCCGTAAACGCGCACGGAAGTGCGACAAACGGGCAGTTGAAACCTACAGATAAATTAATTTCGTTCATTTTAAACTTCGTCCTTGCCGCCGGCTAAAAATTTGAATGGATTTTACATCATCCGCGCCGGCTTGGACAGAAAAAGTTATACATCAAATTGTGGATAAATCTGTGGAAAAGTCTAATAACTTTAAAGTTGATATCAGCGGATTTAAAGCAATTTTTTTTTTGTCAAACACTTTTTTTGCACGCTTGTGTGCAAAACATTTCGCACGCTTGTGTGCAAAACATTTTTCACGCTTGCGTGTAAAATTTTTGCACGCTTGTGTGCAAAACATTTTGCACGCTTGTGTGCAAAACATTTTGCACGCTTGCGTGTAAAATTTTTACACGCTTGTGTGTAAATAATTTTCTTCCATTAACACTTAAAACCTTTTTCGATCAATCTCTCTCCTATCAAGTACACATCACCCGCGCCCATCGTAACCAAAACGTCGCCGGGCAACGCCAACTTTTCCAAAAGTTTTTCGGCCTCATCAAAATTTTCTGCGTGGAACACTTCGCCGCCGTTTTTATTTTCCTTTATCTTGTCCGCCAAAATTTTCGATGAAATTTTTTCCGTAAAAGCTTCTCTCGAAGCGTAGATGGGAATCAATACGACTATATCTGCGTTTGAAAACGCGCAAGCAAACTCATCCAATAAATTTTCCGTCCGCGTGTACGTGTGAGGCTGAAAAACGCAGATGATCCTTCTGCTTTTTTTGTTAATAGCCGTTTCCGCCAACGTCGCTTCAATTGCGGTCGGATGGTGCGCGTAGTCGTCAACCACCGTAACGCCGTTAAAGCTTCCCTTGATTTCGTAGCGGCGCTTCACTCCCAAAGCCGAAGCTATCCCGCAAGAAATTATTTCCGGCTCCGCACCGAGCTCACGCACGGCCGCGGCCGCCGCGAGTGCGTTTAATATGTTGTGCCCGTCTCGAAGACGCAGTTTTGCATGAACAAAAAAAACGCCGTTAAAAAAA
>WRDG01000046.1 GCA_009783525.1 Defluviitaleaceae bacterium
CCCGGCTTCGTCGAAGACGCAAACGGCGCGCGCCTCGACGTAATCCCCGATGCGGACGCGACGGTCGACCCGAAGCAGTCGGCGTGCACGTATCCGTTCAAGCAATTATGCGCGGCAGGGATCAGCTATAAAATGGCCGTGTCCTATTGCAAACATACTAAAAGGCACGACATAGCGGACAAAAGGCACGGCGAATGGCTTGCGCTCGCGGCGCTTGCAACCGTTTGCGACATTGTCGACTTAACCGGGGAAAACAGGGCCATAGTTAAAAAGGGGCTCGAAATATTAAACGCAGACAAAAACGTCAACTACGGACTCGGCAGGCTTATCAACAGACGAGGCTACGCGGACAAGCAAATCGACACGTTCGCGGCGGGGTTTGTCATCGGGCCGTGCATAAACGCCACGGGCCGGCTCGACAACGCCGTAATGGCCGCACAATTATTCCTTACGCCAAAAAACGATATACACACGGCCGACATCCTTTCAGAAAAACTGACGGCGCTAAACGACGAGCGCAAGCTAATGACGGCCCAATGCGTCAAGCGCGTGCTTGATTCGTTAAAAGCGGCGGAAAAAACCGACAAGGTGCTTGTGATTACGGACGAGGATGTGCACGAAAGCATCGCGGGCATAGTGGCGGGCCGCGTAAAGGACGTCATGCACCGCCCGGCCATAATTTTGACGCGTACACGCGGAGACGGCGAACTGAAAGGTTCCGGGCGTTCGGTCGAAGGGTTTAACCTTTTCAACAGCCTGTACGCCAACCGCGAACTGTTCACGCGGTTCGGCGGTCACGCGATGGCTGCCGGAATGACCTTGCCGTCGCAAAACGCCGGCTTGCTCCGCGAACGGCTCAACAACGAATGCATGCTCGAAGAAAAAGATTTTCAAGCGGTTCTTTATTACGATCAAACTCTCAGCCTGCCAAACATAACGCTGTCACTCGCTGAAGAGCTTCAAGCAATGGCGCCGTTCGGCAAGGCTAACAGCGAGCCGCTGTTTGTAACAGAGCAATTAAAACCCGAAAGCGTCCGCGTAATCGAAGATAAAAACACGATCATTTTCAACTTCAACGACGGAGGGCGGCGAATAAAAGCAGTCGCCTTCGGCTTGAACGAAAAATACGAAAAAAGCGGATCGGGATGTCTAAGCGTAAGCCTCGTCTATTCGGTCGAGGCAAATTTTTTTAACGGAGAGACTTCGGTGCAAATGCGCGTAAAAGATTTTGTCTGCGAAAAATAATTTTTGAGGTTGAGCTTTTTTGCATAAAAATATTTTAACCGGTTTGTTCGGGGACTGTTTGACGAAGCAGCAGCTCGATATGATAAGCAGCGCAAAAGGCGGGCAGCTCCCTATGATCGCAGGCTGCGGCGTGCCGTTTAAAGTCATTGCAAAAAAAATTTCGCATCTGTTCGATTCGGTTGTGCTTTCGGAATTTCCGCCGGAAGAAGAAGCCGCGTCGCTGCTTGGTTACGAATATGCGTCGCGTTACTGCGCGCTTCCGCTTAATGAAAAAAACGGGATCATTCGCACTGCCATGTGCGACCCGTTCTGCGTAAAAACAATCTCGGACATTTACGAAATCACGGGCTTAAAAGTTGAGCCCGTCTACGCCGACGAATCCGATATTCGCTTTTACATCAATAAAATTTTCGATACCGGCCGCATAAAAGAAATAGCGTCGCAATTCGAATCGGATGAAAAATACGGTTTCGGAGACTTGCCGATTCACAGCGCGCCCGCCGTGCGGTTGGTCGATTCATTAATCGAATCCGCGGTTTACAACCGCGCAAGCGACATTCACATCGAACCTGCCGCGCACGAAGTCGTAACAAGGTTCCGCATAGACGGGCGGCTTGTCAGGCACCAATCTTTTTCAAAAGAGCTTCTGCCTAACATAGTCTCACGGATAAAAGTTTTGGGAATAATGAACATTGCGGAGCACAGGCTTCCGCAGGACGGGCATTTCAACATGAGCGTGCGCGGCAAGCCGGTGGATTTCCGTGTAAGCACCCTGCCGACTCTATACGGCGAAAAAGCGGTTATCCGCCTTTTATACGACAACGCTGTCCGCATGAAAACCGACGAGCTTGGTTTTTTTCCGGACGATTTAGAAATACTGCAGCGTTTGTTCCTTAACCCGTACGGTGCAGTATTTATCACCGGCCCGACCGGCAGCGGCAAATCGACTACTCTCAACAGCTTCCTGACGATATTGAACGACGAAAGCAAAAACATTGTTACGGTAGAGGATCCGGTCGAG
The DNA here is from genome assembly GCA_009783525.1 of Defluviitaleaceae bacterium. GTDB lineage: Bacteria > Bacillota > Clostridia > Lachnospirales > WQUN01 > WRDG01. Next base: position 2,267 of record WRDG01000046.1, read on the forward strand.
TCGCCTATTGACGGCGTAAACCACGTCCGCGTCGCACCCGACGCGGGGCTTGTTTTTTCGAACGCGCTCCGCGGTATACTCAGGCAGGACCCGGACATAATAATGATAGGCGAAATAAGGGACGCGGAAACGGCGAAAATTGCAATGCAAGCGGCAATAACCGGACATTTGGTTTTAAGTACCGTCCATACCAACGACGCGGCCGGCGTTTTCACGAGGCTCGTTGACATGCATGTCGAGCCCTATTTGGCGGCCGCCGCGTTAAACGGCGTCATATCGCAACGGCTCGTGCGCCGCATATGCCCGCATTGCAAATACCTGTGCCCCGTGACCGCCGAGCAGGCGCGTTTCCTTCCGCTTGAAGAGGGCGAAGACGCTTACGACGGGCGCGGATGCAACCTGTGCGGCCATGCCGGTTACCACGGCCGCTTTGCCGTGTACGAATACATAGTTTTCGACGAAGACCTGCGCGAACAGTTGACGGCCGACCGCCGCGGCTCGGCCGCGGTGCTCCGGGCAAACAGCAGCGTGATTGTAAAAAACGGCGTGCGCAACATCAGGGCGGGCGGCACGTCCGCCGCCGAGGTAATCCGCGCGCTTTACAGGCCGTAGTTATTTAAGGGGAAGCATGAGCAAAGGCAAATCAATTTTAAACACCGATCTGTCCGATCTTTTTGGGCGCGCAGGCAAAAAAAAACCGGTTCCGAAAAAAGAGCTCGCTTATTTTTGCCGGCAGATGTCGTTCGCTCTCGACGCGGGTTTGCCCGCTGTAAACGCGGTCGAATTGGTTTCGGACGGAAAGGGCAGGCTTAAAAGCGTACGCGAATCGCTGCTGCGCGGCGAAAGTTTGTCCGGCGAGCTCGCCGCGTTCGGGCAGGCCTATCCGCCGCTGCTGATCAGCATGTTTAAGATAGGCGAAGCGACCGCGACGCTGCCGTCCGTAACGGCGAGACTCGCCGATTATTACGAGGCGCAGTCTGCGTCGGAGGACGAATTGCGGTCCGCGCTCGTATATCCGGCGATGGTCGCCTGCGTGATGCTCGCCGTTATTTTGATCGCTGTGACATATGTGCTTCCGAATTATTCCGCGGTGTTTGCGGCAAGCGGCGCCGAACTGCCGCCGCTTACGTCCGCCGTTATGGGTTTAAGCGGTTTTGTCGCGTCGTACGGTATTTTTATACCGTTGGCCGCCGCGGTTTTTATTTTCGTTTTTCGTTTTTACATTAAAAGCGCGTCGGGAAAATTATTTTTTTCAAGGCTCGCGTTAAAAATGCCCGTTATCAACGACGTCGTAATTAAAAACGCCAACCTACACATAACCCAGGCACTCGGTCTTCTGCTCGGCTCGGGCTGCCCGCTCGTTGCCGCGCTGCCCATGGCGGCGGAAACGGCCGACAACGCCAAGGTCGCATCCGACGTAAAAAAAATGGCGGCCATGATTACGACCGGCCAATCTTTTTGGAAACTGCTATCGAAAATAAATTATATAGATCCGCTTTTTGTCAGCATGGCGCGACTCGGCGAAGAGACGGGCAACCTGCCGCAGACGATGGAAAAATGCCGCGTGTATTTCCGCCGCGAAGCGGAAACCGCCGTCAAACGTTTGTGTAAACTCGCGGAGCCGATTATAACGCTCGTACTCGGCCTGCTTTTGATTCTTGTCATGCTCGCCGTGATTCTTCCCACGTTCGCATTGACGGACGCCATATAAAACCATCAATCGAAAGGAAAACCATATGAATAAAAAAAGCGACGGGCTTACCTTGGTAGAATTGATCATAGTGCTTGCCGTTATAGCGGTGATAGGTGCGATTCTTATTCCGAATTTTATAAACGTGACGGACAAGGCGCGGTTAAAAAGCGACACGCAATCCGCCCGCGTGCTGCAAAACGCGATCGACCTGTACAACGCGGAGCAGACGGCGAAGCTCAACACCGCGAGCGGAATGGCGTCGGTTATTTCGGAACTCGACCGCTTGGGTTACATCAGCGAAAAAAACGCCGTCCTTCAAACGGACGGCGCGGTTTGGGCGTACAGCGCGGCAAGAGGTCATGTGGTGGTGGACATATCCGGATGCACCGGCGACAACGAACACATCCGTTCGAAAGTATTCAGCCAGTTGAACGACGCCGAACGCGCCTTCGTCATCGGCAATGCCCCGTAAAAAAAACACGCGCGGTTTTACGCTTCTTGAAGCCGTTGTCGCACTCGCGGTCTATTCTATTTTTGCCGTGAGCGCGTCGCGGCTTTTATTGTATGCGTCGCAGGCCTCGGCAAACATTATCGCCCGCAGCCAGGCGTTCGAAAACGCGCGCGCTGCGGCGGACGCGCTTGCCGCAAACGCGGAGCTTGCAATAAAAATAGAGATAACGACGTACGCCGACGGCAGTCTCGACGAAATTATCCTGACCGAACCGATCGCCGCGGGCATGCCGACACACCAATACCTGTTTGTTTTTACCGGCGGCAGCCTTCACCTCGGGCAGCGCGGCAACACCAACGAGTTCGTTTCGGGGCTCCATGCAGTCCGCGTTTTCGCGCAACCGCACGGCTACCTGACCGTCGAAGCCGAAGCCGCAGGCACAAGCGCCGTTGTTTCGCGGGTCGTGTATGTGGGGTACAAGGACGTCGAAATAAAAATCAAATAAAAAATCAACAGAAGAGAGACGCGTGAAAAAAATGAGCGGAAAAATATATTTTGAATTCGGCGGAAACTACGTTTACATACGCCGTCAAGCGACGCGCAAAAACCCGAAACCCGATGGGTTTTTTTATTATGCGGACCGGTTCTGCGCAGACGACCCCGACCGTTTTGCCGCGGAGGTTTTAGCTGCGGAAAATTTTCCGCCGCTTGAAAAAAATTGCCGCGTGTATGCGGCGGTCAACTTGCCGCAAACCGCCGTAAGGTTCGCGGAGGTTCCACCGGGGACCGATCCCTCGGAAATACACGGAACGCTTTTCCCTTTCGGCAAATTTTTTTGCGGCGACACGCATATGATTAGCCAAGCGGCTTTGAGCAAAAAATATTTTTGCTTTGCGGCTCTGCCGGTCGCTATGTCAAATATTATCAATTCCGCATGTGAAAAAATATTCGGCGGCGGCTCGAAGCTTGTTTGCATCGACACGATTGAGCACCAAATTTCGCGGCGGTACGCAGGAAAAAACGGAAATTTTTTTGTTTTGCAGCGGTATTGTGGTTGCAAACCGTTAGATGGTAGCAAACCGCAAAACGGCGGCTACCGCGCCGTTTCGTTCCATAACGGCGTTCCGGTCGAAACCTATAGGATCGACGGATTTAACCTCGGCCTCGAATTGGACAGGCTCTTCGCTTCCCTAACGGCGGAGCAAATTCCGGACGAAGCAATAATAATAAAAGAACCCGATTTTTTTTCGTTTGACGAAAAAAATTACGGGCTGCTGCAAAAAAAATTATGCGATGCCGGCATTGGCGTGAGCGAAGACGAAAACGCCCGGAATTATTTTTCCGGCAGTCTTTTTTAGTCTGCCGGAGCTTACGTTTGAAAATTATTTTTTATTTCGAACGTCGCGTTGTTTCCTCAATAAATAAAAAATGGGAACTTTTGCAAACAACGGGAATTTTTCATAAAAAAGATATGACATGAATTTAAAGAGGTAAAGGATTGATAATAACTTTTTTACAAAGCGCATATAATTGCTTTGTAATAAATTTGTAATGCATTTTGAGCGAATTAAGCTCATATGCAAAAAAATCACGGAGGTTTTTTAATGAGCAAAAAATTTTTAGCCCTGCTGCTTGCGGCCGTTATGTCGCTTGCATTGGCAGCCCCCGCTGCGGCATTCGATGCGGAAGCCGGCGCAGCGGAGGGAGACGCGTTCACGTTTGAGCTTTTTGCCGCAGACGAAACGGAACCCGAAGACGGCGAAGAAACCGAAGCAGACGAAGACGCGCTATTTGCCGCGCCGTCTGCTGCGAGTCTTTTGTTCGAGCTTTTCGCCGAAGAATATAAGCTCGCGATAGACTCGGAAGGTCCTTTTTTTGCAGACAGTTTCGTGCTGCTCAGATGGGTCCCCGCTGATCTCGGCAGCATGAGCGGCAACAACAGCCAATGGAACATTCAAGCGCGGCTGATGGACGGCGTTTCGCAGGTTTCAGGCTGGACGCAGATCGCAAGCGGTTTCAGCGCGACAAGCGCGATGTACAACATACCCGCTTCCGCGGTTCCGGGCGACTATATGATCGAGCTGCGCGCATACCGTAACGCCACCAACATCAGCGCGGTGCTCTCGGTTCCGGTAACAGTCAGCGAAGGAACCGTTGTAAGGCCGAACCTTTTCCCGCAGGGTTTCTTCGAAGACCTCGAAGGTTGGGAGGGCGCGCCCCGCGCTCCCGGCGACGCAGGTTCGCCGGACATGAACGGCGTTTTGCTTCCGAACGACAACCCGGCCGTTTTAAATGCGAATATGGTCGCTTTGGCAGGCACGGGCGAAATTATGCGCCATCCCGTGTTCCTGCAAGGCAACGCCACATACAGACTAACAGTATGGGGCAGAGGCGGAACGGACAGCTCGATGAGCGGCGTGACCCTCGGCCCGCCGCTCGGTTCGGACAGAGCCGACTGCTGGAAAGGAACCGGATTACTCTGCCACGATTTTTGGTGCGGCTGCGACTCGGTGCGCAATAAACTTGCTTTCACAACCGCGGGCGACGGCGGCGGCTGGGTCAAAAAAACAATTGTTTTTTCTCTTGTCGCAGACCTCGAAGGCGAAATAATGGTTCGCGCCTGGCCTCCCAACTGGAATTCATCTGATCCCGGCTGGCCGGGTCCCGGCTCGACGTTTTACATTTCTGAAATAAGCGTTGAACTGCTTTATATGGCAGGCGACGTGCACAATGTTTCTTACGGCGCGGAAAACAGTATCGGCGGAACAATTACGGGCGCGATTGGCATCACGTCCTTCAAGTCGGGAGCGACCGTAGCGGACGGCAGGCTAATCCATCTTACGGCGGCGGCCGACCCGGGCTTCGCTTTAGACACATGGATCGTAAACGGCGTCGATACCGGCAGCTCAAACACGAAATTTTCTGTCTATGTCACGGAAGAGCTGGACATAGCGGCAAGGTTTAAAGCAGCCGAAAGAGTCAAGGTTTCTTACAGCGTCAACTGCTCAAACAGCGGCGCGCTGTTCGCGCAGGCAAACCGGGAAACGTTCGCTTCGGGCGCATCGGTGCCGGAGGGTTTGTCGCTCGTATTTAAAGCGGCGCCCAATGACGGCTTCGAAGTTAAATACTGGATGGTAAACGGCGAACGGATTTTTACTACGACAAAACTTTTCACAGTAGCCTTCCTTAAAGGCGATTATGACATAACAGCCGTGTTCGGTTTAACCGACGAAAGCGGCGGACGCGAAAGCGCGCACAATGGTACGAACAAAAACCGTTTGGGTATCAACTTGGTGCATCCGGCGAGCTCGAGTTTGACCGGCGGCCTTGACGCCGTGTTCCCGGCGGACTATTTGGATTCGATCGATCCGTACGGCGTGCTGAGGTTTATGGACTTCACGCACACCAATTCGCATGTGGCCCCCGGAACCGAGCACTGGTCCAACAGGGTCATGCCCGAAGACAACCAGCACGGCGCACAGGGCGCGGCATGGGAATATGTAATCGCGCTTGCCAATACCACAAACAAGGACATTTGGATTTCGCTGCCGGTTAGGGCCAACGACGACTATGTGACCCAACTCGCCCTTATGATGAAAGAGCACCTCAACCCCGGCATCGCCGTTTACGTCGAATGGGGCAACGAGGTATGGGGATTTTCAGAGCAGGTGGCGGTCAACAGAAATATGGCGAACGCGGCTAACATCCCCGGCGCTAACCAAACGTTATGGGATTGGCGTCCGGCGGGCGAAAGCGGCGGCAGCAGCCAAGGCCTGTACGGCTGGGGCAACATGAACCTCATAAGGCACTTCGCCCAGCGTTCTGCGGAAATCGGTTTGATTTTCCGTGAAGTGTTCGGCGAAAGCGACAGCCCCATATCGGAAGAGAGCAGAATCAGGCCGGTTATCACATGGCAGGTCATGCCCGATTTTGTGACGCCCATGATGGAATGGCTCAACACGCATTCCGATTCAAAATTCCACAACGCGCACGAATATATTTACGCCGTGGGCATCGCGCCGTATTTCAGCGAACCTTCGCCGGCAAACTGCGACCCCGCAGGCGCAGCACGTGAAGGCTTCGGCGAAGACGTGGTTGCTTACATACATAACCACATGTACAACAGCATCCGCAGCGGAGCAAACAACATAAGGACAATGGTTGCCGCTGCAAACAGAGCCGGGCTCATAGGCGGAGTCACATCGTACGAAGGCGGGCCGCACCATCAGGGGCAGACAAACACCAACCTTGTATGGCGCACCACGGCGCAAAAAGATCCCGAAATGACAAACATAATCATCAATTACATAGTGGACAACTGGTACGACATAGGGGCGGGTCTGTTCATGTACTTCAGCCATATCGGGCCGTCCACGCAGTACGGCTACTGGGGCAACCTGGACAACCTGTCCGAAGACCAGTTTATCAGCGCGCCGAAATTTGCCGCGTTAAAAATTATTTCTCAACTGCAGTATGACGAATGCAAATTGTGCGGCGAAATCCCATGCGTGTGCGACGGTTTATTCGGTTGCCGCGACTGCGAGGAATGCGCCCCGTCAACCGACGCGCAGTTTTTGGCAAAGCGTGCAGCTTCGATACTTAAAAACGGCTTGCTTGAATCGCAGTTGAAATTGTCCGCAAACAACAATGCGACCCTAACCCTCGTAATTGACGGCAGAGAGTTTGTGCTCGCCCTTAAAGTAAACAACCGGAACGTAAGCGGAAAGATTGATCTGCCCGACGGAAGCGGGACGCTTGTGTTCGACATCAAGGGCAACGGAAGCAACATAAAAGAATTTAAAATCATTTAATAAATTTTTTAGCCGAGCGCTTGACAGCTTTTGTTTTATCGTTTACAATCCGCGCAACTGAATATTTTCAAAACAGGCGAGATAAGTACGCGTCAGGTGTTTTTTCAGAGAGTTGCCGTCAGGTGCGAGGCAATATGACATTTTTTGCGGAATGGCCTCGCTTTGCCGGAAGACAAACCCGGCATAATGTCCGGAGGTTAAAGCGGTTTGCGCCGCGATTATCCGAAGGCGGCATCCCCCGTTAAAAGGAAGAGGTATCGCCCGCGAAATTGCCCGGGCCGTACCGGTCGAGTTAAACAAGAGGTGGCACCGCGTGAAGACGCCCTCTGCATATGTATATGCAGAGGGCTTTTTTGTGTAAAAAATTTTTCCTCTTCTCGGCGAAAAATAATTTCGGGGCCTAAAACGAAAAGGTACCCAACAGGAGGACGCACACATGAAACAATTTCCTAACAGAGTCGTGCTTGACGAAACGCACACGCCGAAAAGCTGGTACAACATGTTCGCCGACATGCCGTTTGAAGAGGGCGAAGACGCGTTTATGCTCCACCCCGGCACCATGCAGCCCGCAAAACCCGAAGACCTTTACCCCGTGTTTGCGGAGGAGCTTTGCAGGCAGGAGTTTACCCGCGAGAGGCATATCGAAATCCCGAAAGAAGTACGCGACTATTATCTTTCGTACCGCCCGTCGCCGATGTACCGCGCTTACGCGCTTGAAAAATTATTGGACACGCCCGCGCATATTTATTTCAAATACGAAGGGCAGAACACATCCGGCAGCCACAAGCTTAACTCTGCGATCGCGCAGGCGTACTACAATAAAAAACAGGGCGTGAAGCGCCTCACGACAGAAACCGGCGCGGGCCAATGGGGAACCGCTCTTTCGATGGCGTGCGCGCATTTCGGCTTAGAGCTCGAAGTATTTATGGTAAAAATTTCCGCGCAGCAAAAGCCTTACCGCAAAGCGATAATAGAAACGTTCGGGGCGGATATTACGCTGAGCCCGAGCAATACCACAAACGCCGGACGCGGCGTGCTCGAAAACGACCCGGACAACCCCGGCAGCCTCGGCACGGCAATAAGCGAAGCGGTCGAGCGCGCGGTCACGAGCGAGAACACGCGCTACACGCTCGGCTCGGTTCTTAACCAGGTAGTGATCCACCAATCCGTGATCGGGCTCGAGGCAAAAGAGCAGCTCGGAATGTACGACGTCTACCCGGACATCATAATCGGATGCGCCGGCGGCGGTTCCAACTTCGCGGGGCTCATGTCCGCGTTTATGGGCGACAGGTTAACGGGAAAGGCCAAGCCTTATTTTATCGCGGTAGAGCCCGCAGCGTGTCCGTCCATGACGCGCGGCCGCTACGCATACGATTTTTGCGATACGGCGCGGGTCACGCCGCTAGCAAAGATGTACACGCTCGGCTGCGGCTTCATGCCGAGCACGATCCATGCGGGCGGCCTGCGCTACCACGGGATGTCGCCCACGCTTTCAAAGCTGTACCACGACGGTTTTATAGACGAGGCAAGGGGCGCGTTTCAAAGCGAAATATTTAAGGCCGCGACAATTTTTACGCGGGCCGAAGGCATCCTGCCCGCGCCCGAAAGCGCCCACGCAATAAGCGCCGCAATCGACGAAGCGAACAAATGCAAAGAGACAGGCGTCGCCAAAAATATTTTGTTCGGCCTGTCGGGCCACGGCAATTTCGACCTCGGCGCGTACATGCAGTACATGGAAGGCAACACCCACGACTATGCGCCCACCGATAATGAACTCGAAAAAGGTTTCGCGTCGCTCATAAAAACCAATTCATAAATTAAAAAAAACCCGGCTCCCGGGTTTTTTTTTATGTTGCAAAAAATGTATTATGTAAAAAATATTTACAGGGAGTTTTTTTATGAACGGCGAACCTAACGGAAATGAAAAATTGAAAACGTCGGCTCTGTTTGAAGACAACAAAGCAGGCGGTTCGCCTGCAGGCGGTTCACCCGCTGACAATCATTTTACCAAGAGCAAAAAAAAATCGAAGGCCGCGGTGTTTTTTTACATACTGAGCATTACAGGCGTTATTATCGGCTCAAGTTTTATTGCGGCGATTTTTACCGGCATGTTTTCTGTGCCGAGCAGCAGCGAAAACATGGAAATGGGACGCACGGACGCGATAATCGGCTCGGTTGTTTCTGTCGGCCTGGCCGCGTTGTTCGCGCTGCTTGCAAGCGTGATAAGCAAAAACGCCGACGCCGTTTCGGCGGAAAACGAACTGCCGCCGCATGA
>WRDG01000047.1 GCA_009783525.1 Defluviitaleaceae bacterium
CGCGTACCTCGGCCGTATATTCAGCCATTATGTCGGCGAGAGTTTCATCAAACGCCTCGAACGCGTCCGCGTAGAAAAAGGACGGCAACTCATTACGGATTCGCGCCTCAAAATCTGCAGCATTTCCGAAACAGTAGGCTTCGCCAGCGTAGATTATTTTTGCAAGCGGTTTAAATATTACATCGGTACTACGCCAAAGGAGTACAGAGAAAACCTACATAAAGAAAACCCCGGTATATAGCCGGGGTTTTCTTTATACTTAAAATCACTAAAAAACTAAAAAAAAATGCCCCCCCGATTAAGGGAGGGGCATTTTGGTTAAATTTTATTGGAAGATACCCATGTCGAAGTGCAGCAATTCGGAGATAAGATCCTGCGCAGGTCCGAGCCTGGACTCCGTAGCTTCGGAGATAGTTTCGGTTCCGCTGCAGACCGCCCACACAAGCTGTTCCCAGTTATAGTCGTGGCGGAGGATTGTTTGCGACCTGTTGAGGTGAAGGTTGATTTCCATGGCCATTTCCACGTCTTCTTCATGGTTGAAGAATCTGCGGAGCCCGTCCATTTGATCTTCCAAGGCTTCTTCTTGATCGTCAATGTTATAAGCCATAAGCTCTTCGAAAAGGCTGAACACTGCCTTCGGATTTTCTACGCCTATCGGAATGGCAAGAGTGATATCCTGCGGATAGTGACGGATATGGCTGTTGTCGCCTGCCTTGCGGGGCATGGGCACGATGCCGTAGTCAAACGTCATGCGGTCTTCGCCGGTCGGCATTTGTCTGATACCAAGGATCCAGAAAAGCACGTTGCCCCTCTTCCAAGCATCCTGGGTTGTTCCGTAGTAGCTTTCGTCAAGGCCGTCATGTTGGTCAAGGTGGGCTACTGCATCGCCTATGAATATACGCATTGTCATTTCAAGTGCGGCTACAAAGTCGGGGGTCGTGTAGGGGGCTATGTAGTGGCCGCCTGCGTCAACAACAAATTCCCAAGTATTGTGTGCCTGCATGATCATGCGGTTTGTCGAAAGCCAGTTGGTTCCCCAGCCGTATGACGCGTATGTGTCGTCGGGGTTGACGCGCGTCGCGGTGTTCATGTACTCGAAAAGCACATCGAGGTTCCAGCGGCCTTGATTGTAAAGATCTTTGGGATCTTCGAGACCGAGAGATGAGATCATGTCGCGGTTGTAATATACGCCTTCAACGTCCTTACCGCGGTTAAGCGCGTTCCAGTACCAGGCGTAATCTTTTAAAATCGGGTGGGTAGAGGGCTCGATGATGATCTTTTCGTTCCAAAGATCCGAGTCGGCGGGGGCGACGTCTTTTAAGAAGTGAAGAACGCCCGCAGAAGCCGTTTGCAGCGGATGGAACGTGATCATGGCTACGAGATCCGCAACCGGTTCATGCGCAAGATAGCCGTTAATGATTTGATCCGGGAAATTCCAGTAGTCCCAGTTCCAGCCCATCATGATGCTTGCGTTGTATTTGTCCGCTACGCGCAGCATGTTGTCGTAAATACGGAGCTGCTCGGGGTTGAAGCCCGGTTGCGAGGGATCCGGCGGTTCCTGATCGCTCTGCATGTTGAACACCCAGCCGGGTACGTAAAGGATTTCGCGTCCGCCGAGGTCTACTGCGTCAAATTTGCCGAAATAGCGTACCGACGGAGCTTCGTACGGTTCATCAACATTTTCTTCAACATCCGGGTTTGTGGGTGTCGGCGTCGCCGGTCTGGCGGTTGGCGTTGCTACCGCGTCATCATCTGTTTTGGAACATGCGATTAATCCGAATACCAAAACGACCGCGATTACAGCGCAAAAAATTTTGCTGATTGCTTTCATTTTTTCCTCCTTGGGTTAGTTGTTTTGCATATAAAATGCAAAAACAGATAACGGTTTTGTAACACTTTGCATAATACGGCGCATCATATGATTTGTATCATTTTGCCGTACAAATTACACGTTGGCCATCCCATACTATTTTGGGATTTTTTTACGCAAAGGTCCGGGTTTTTTTGAACAGTTTTTTGTCACCGTTCTGTAACATATATTACACACAGATTTTGATGCATTCTACATAATATTTATACTAAATATACGTAAATATTTTACCCTACTATTCCGCTTCGCTCAATGCCTTCCATAAAGTACCTTTGCAGCACGAAATACGTGATAAGGATCGGAGCCATTCCGATAATAACGCCGGCGTTTATTATCAGATAGATAAACTGGTTGGACGGCGAGCCTACCCAACCTCCGTTCTGCAGGAACGTGGCGTTTTGAATGACGCCCGGAAGGTTGACCATCATGGTGGACATAAAAACGTTGCCGCTCATAAACATGTTAACGAAGAATGTGTCGTTATACTGCCATACGAGCGAAAACAGCCCGACTGTAATCAATGCGGGCGAAGCATTGGGGAGCATAACGGTAAAGAACGTCCTCGCAGCGCCTGCTCCGTCTATAAGCGCCGCTTCTTCAAGCTCCTTGGGCAGCTGCCTGAAAAACTGCCTGAATATGAACACATATAACCCCGACCTTATCCCCATGCCGGTGGCGGATGTTAGGATCACCGGCCATAAGGTTCTGTGGAGGTTTAGCGTGTCCCCCGTTATCAATTTGATTATCCCCAGCACGTCGAAAAACCTAAGCTGCATGTACAGGGGCGTTAAAAAGACCTGCACCGGGATAATAATCGTGGCAACGACTCCGGCAAACAACAAGACCCTGCCGGGAAAACGGAACCGCGCAAAACCGTAGCCCGCAAGCGAGCATATGAGCAGTTGAAAAAAAGTGATCAGCAGGCAAAACCACATCGTAAAAAATAATATTTCGGGGTATCTCATAAAATCAAAGGCCAGCTGAAAATTTTGGAACGTAAACTGGCCGGGTATTAAAAATACCTTTGAATTGCTCAGGTCCGCTTCGTGGCGTATGGCGTTCATTACGATGCGCAGCACAGGGCTCATGATTACGTATGTAACCCCCAGCATGATCAGGAAGATGAACAGGCTGGTCATAAAGCGCTTTAACGCTTCGCGGAACATATGGATATTTTTTTTGTAAAACGCCGATTCGGTTATTTTATTGATTATAGGCATTGTTCATCACTCCTTTACGCGTTTTGATAGAATGTGAACCGGGACAACAGCCACACGACGGCAAACAGTATCAAGCCCACGCAAACCGCGCTGGACATGCTCATTGCCGCAGAAAGCCCGAAGTCGTAGCTACCGCTCGTCCCGGTATTTTTTGCAAGCTCGACGACGGGGCTTACTGTGTAGTTGTCTACAATAGTATAGACAACGTTCGTAATAATAAGCGGGCTTATCATCGGAAGCGTTATCTTCCAAAATGTTTCGTACGGGGTCGCGCCTTCGATATGCGCGACTTCATACATTGCAGGCGAAACGGATTGCAACGCGGCAATAAATATTACGATCTGCACGCCCGACGCCCTCATTATTGTGTAAATGCGGCCCGTGACATCGGCAACATAGCCTAAAACATTGGCGGGTATGCCGTAGTTTGAAAGCATGCGCATGAGACCCATGACATTCATGCCTTCGGTTGTTGACATAAATTCGCTCGGGAGGTTTTGGATGCCGCCCGCCATAACGGCGTTTGCCATGTTAAGCATGAGCGTCACGCCGTCGGTTGCGATGATAACCGGCAGGAAAAACAGTGCGCGGATAACGCCGCGTCCTTTAAACTTACGGTTAAGAATCAAAGCCATAAACAGAGCGAAGAAAATAATCATCGGCACGTCTATAAGCAGGTTTGACATTGAATTGTAGAGCACCTGCAAAAATTGCGCGTGACCTCTGAAAGCGTAAATATAGTTTTCGAATGCGACGAAGTCGCTGTCATAATGCCCGAGGTGCGGCGTTATTTTGTTTAGACTGAAAATCAACGTCTCATACATGTTTCGGACGAAGAACAGCATGAAACCGCAAAACCACGGCAGCACGAACAGCATGCCCTGCAAACGCTCCCTGGTTCTTATGGTCATTACGAACCGCTTTTTGGCCATCATGCTCCGCCTCCCATACTGTACCTGCCGACAGTTACGCTTTTTGCGCCTACCGCATCGTTGTAATAACCGAATGACGGCACCGTTATCCCGTCAACCTCGACATCATGCTTCGTATAATTTACGTAGACAAAATTTCCTTCGAAATTTGTCCTGAAAACTCCCGGCGCAAGCTCGTCGTGACCTATAAGTTTTTTATCACGCAGGTTTTTATGCACATCGTTGTATGCGCGATAAATATCAACCGATTGCTGGTACCATTTAACATAGTGCGTCGAGAAGAAGTGCTCGAATGCCGTCATCGTTATGTTCGACGTTTCCTCGTAAGAGAATATGAACCGCGGCGACGCTCCGTATTCGATCATCCTCAGCAGCTGGACCACCGGGTCGTACACCTCGTTGGTATTGTAGGCGTTCCCGCAGTAGTCAATGTATCCGTGCACAACCATTTGGTAAAAAGGTATTTCTTTTGCGAGTATGTTGAATGTGTCGGAAAACATCGGGACGTCGTACAGGTAGTCCGCGTAGATGAGCGAATACATGTATCCGCCGCGTATCAACACATTGTCAAACCGCTCGTTCATCTTTCGCATAGAATCCATTGAAATACGCTTTGACACGTCGCGGTTTACGTTGGCTCTGTCGAATTGGTCGGCGGCGAGGTAATTGCCCATGTCGCGCAGCGAAACGTTCATTATGCTGTGCTTTTTGCTGTTTGCAATGTATTTGTCCACTATCTCCGGCACGATGTTCGGGTTGGTGATGTACTTGTTGTTTGCCCGGAAATGGATCCCCCTATAGCCGAAAGTCGCCCTGTTCATGTTTTCGACTATGTCGGAAAATCCGATCCAGCCCGCGGCCGTCATGCCTGTTTCGTTCCTGTAGTTGAAATTGCGGCTCATCAATTTTGTTTCGAGCACCGCAATGTCGGGAAAAAGCTTTCCTCCCGTGTTGTTCATTTGGGTTTGCAAATTTTGAAGGTCTTTGCTTTTGCCAACCTCGCTTATGAGCCTTAAATGCCTCGCCACATCGTGCGAAATGCCCGCGTTAAACCATCCTATGTAGCGCATCAGGATATTGTTTATTCCGGAATTGTTAAGCACTTTGGCAATTTCGCCGGCTAGGCCGTTGGTTGTCATGGGTATCGACGTTGTGTACGGGGCTCCCAAAAAAGCCACGCGCTTTTCGACCGAACCGATTATGTCCATATAAAACGGTGTGTCGCCCGCTTCGGTTTTTTTGGTCAAGCGTCCCGTATCGACTAACCGTTTTTGGTAACGCGCCGCCATGTCGCTGTAGTCGACGTCTCCGGGCAAAAACATGTACGCGAGAGTAACGTCTCCTTGATAAACGTCACGCTCGATAAATTCTCTGCGCGCAAATCCGGCGTATTGATGTCCGTAGTCAACTGACAAAACCCCGGCCCAGTCCGACGTGCGGAATACGAACGTTGGGTAGACAATGTTGTAATTAATTTGCATTCCCGGCGTCAGCGAATTTATAAACGCAAAGGCTTCGCCGTTTTCCATGCTTACCACGAACGCGCCCTCGGCTTTTTTAATGCCGAAAACGGGCAGGCGTACGTCGAAAATTTGCTGCGTGTGCGCTTGAATAACCGGGTCGGGCCCGTACACCGGTTGATAAAACCTCTCCCTGCCCGGCCTGAAGCTGTTGAAATCTATCAATGCGCCGCTGCCCGACGGCACAAGCATGTATCCTTCTTCACTCATCGTCCCCGCGCCGAAATACTTATGCACGTCAAACGACCAGAGCTTCGCTCCGTCTCTCTCAATCATTTCTTCGAGCGCGATGTTCATAACAAGCGTATCGCCCTCTAAGACGTATTCGACAGGAAATGAAACGGAAGCGCGGTTAAGTTCCATTTCGTGGTCCGCGTCCAAATTGTCAAACATGAGATCCTCTTCGGTGTAACCGCAGCGGATAAACAGCGCAATCATGCGCTCGACGTCAAGTTTGTTGCTTTTTAACGCGGGAATGGCCATAAAAAAGCCTTCTTTAGACTTAGTTTCCATATATCTGCGCGTAACGAACCTTACTTCTGCCGGATCGTCAAGCTTCGACAGAATCATTTCTTCCATGCGTTCAAAGGAAATATAGTCGGGCAAAAAGTCTACGCCCAACGTGACGTCCCCTATTGTGTACATTATACGGACGCCGTTTTCGATGCTCATCAATTCCGCCTGATCGAATTCGATGCTTTTTACAAAGCTGTTGATTTCAAATTTCCTGTCGTTCGCGTTGTAGTACGTAAGGATAAAAGTCGACTTCATGTCGCCCGCTTCTTTTGAAGAAATGGAATTTAATTCGGGCGGAGTCGAATACCAGGTGTATCCTGTCCGTTTGTCGTGAACGGCGATCGACATGTCGTTCGTGTTTATGGCTAATTGCAGGATATCGTTTTCCGACGCCAGTTCCATTCCCGGAACCAGCGACGCGCCGCCGATAAATTCCGTAGCCGCTCCTCTTACGGAATTGTTCATCAAGTGCGCGTAGTCGTATTGAAATTGTTTATTTTTCATTACGCTGAAAAAAACGAAAATTCCTATTATCAAAAGAAACGCGATAAAAATGAAAAACGTTAATGTGCGCCTTTTTAACATATGACCACCTCCTTTATATGCGGTATGTTAGTTCTTTGTAGACGTTTTCGAAAAAGAAAAACACCTGTTGCAAAAGCGCTCCTATCAGCATGATCAAAAAGATGATTATTATCATGCTGACGAAGCTGAAAAATATTGTGGCCAGCGCCTTTACAAACGAAAAATTGTGTATTGTCGCCACTGCGGCAAACAACAAAAACGCGGCCCAAATTGTCACGATCGTTATTATCATCGTGTAAAACGCGACTTCCTGCGTTGTGATGAAACGGCTCAGCAGTGTAGCCACAAAATATCCGAGGAAAAACGGCGTGAGCGCGTATGAAGTAGCCGTTGCGATTTGGATCAATTTGCCTTCGCCGTCCATAAGAGACGTGATAGACCAATTGCCTACGCACCAAAGCACGAACACCGCGATAACTCCGTAAAGATCCGAAATGGAGTTCATCGTCATCGGGTTGTTCTCGTTAACAACAATTCCCGCATATTGGGTATTAAACGCAATGGCTACCCACATCAGCAAAATAGAAACGATGATGTATTTTTTGCTTCCTCGTTCGCCGTACTTAATGTCCTCAAACGCCGTAAAGGGACGAACCATCACGTAAAAAGGAAACTTGATAAATTCTTTAAACGCCGCCATGTTCATGCTCAACTCTCCTTTCACGCTGCTTACGCAGAATCCACAGCGTCAATTTGGTGCCGTAATACAGTCCGATTACTATGAACAGACCCGTCATTACCACCGGCATGCTGTTGTTCATAACTTCGGTGCGGTAGCGGCGGTAAGCTACGGAATAATATTTGATATCGTTGCCCGCTCTAAGGTACAGCATTGCGTCCCTGTTCTCGCCTTCGGCAAGCAAAGATTTTCCTATTCCGACGTAAGCCATCATAAAATTGTTGTCCAACCGTAATATTTCTCTCCATATTTCTACCGCATGGCCTTCGTCGCCGTCGTAACGCAGCGAAATCGCTGTGTTTATCATTGCGCCGTACAGAGTCGGCTCAAAAATTGTCACGTTGGCGCGAAGCTCGTCCAAAACGATAACATCGTCGCCCCGGTATATGTCGAGCCCGTCTATGTTGTACACAATTTCGTCAAAATTTTCTTTGAGTATATCCAAAGCCGTTGCCTTGCGGAACATTCCGAACTGCGAACCGTTGCCGCCGAATATGTACAGAAGGTTTCCCTCGCCGTCGTAAGTGAACAGCCTGCCCTTGCGCGAATCGACGACCGTATACATACCCGCAGGCCGCGCTTTTATGTCTTCGAGCCGGCTTCTTGTGTTTGCGCCCATATCAGACATGAAATTTTGCGCTATGGCATCCAGCAGAAGGTCGCCTACGATGTTTCGGTTCTCGTTATAATTTTTAAGTATGTTGGTGCCGAACGGGTTTAGAATTTTTACGCGGTCGCCGTCGTAAACGTCTATGTTCGTGCAGTAAATGAACCCGTGCTCGTCGATGTCAACGTTGGTAAACTCTGTGGGGATGAACGATCTGTTCTTTTCGATTTGCTCACGCGTATATATGCGCCGCCACAATAAATCCCACGCGCTTACTCTTACCGGTAGCTGTCCGAAATAGCCGTTGAACGTCAGGTCGTCGTTAAAGCAGAGCAGACCCTGGAACATATTACGGACCCGCACATACATGCGGCCGCCGTTGTCAACGGTGATCTTCACCGGCCGGAATATGTTGTAGTCCATAAGCATGTCGGAATCCGGCTCATCTACTATCCCCAACAGGTTAAACTCCATGTCGAACACGAGTATCCGCCTGTTTTCGGTATCGCATACATATATGCGGTTCATCCCGCGCGGTATGCACAATCCGTCCTGGGCGTTAAACGTATCGATTTCACCGTTGTTGATAAACGTCGTTACTACACCGTTATCGCCTACGTCCTCTTTTAATTCGCCGTAGCGGTTAAAAACAACAATGCGGTTGTTGCCCGTATCAGAAACATAGATCCATTCCTCGTATACCTGCACGTCCTGCGGGCTTGACCATGAACCCACGCCCAGGTCTACTCCGTCTATAACAGTTGCCGGTATATAAGACAGTCTGGCAGGAACAGCGTTGACGAATCTCATGTTGTCATAACTATAACCGCGGTACGGAACTTTACGGGCGGACGCTTCCATAGCGGGCATAAAGGCAAATACTGCAGCCAACAAAAGGCTTATCAACGGTTTGATGTATTTTTTCATTTGTGTCCCCCCTTTTTTTATTCTTTCATGCCCGACGTCGCCATCGTTTGCAAAATTTTACTCTGCGAAACGATAAAAAACGTGACGGGTACGCTCATCATTATAAGACCGACCGCGCTGCCTGCTCCCTGGCGCGCAATATTGCCCGCGACTATTTGCCCGAGGGCGTAGTTTAAAGGCTTCAATTGTTCGCTGCGCAAAAACTGCCCGCCGGTTGTGCCCCATAAAACCTGAAATTGCAAAATCGTCAAAGTAAGCCATGCGGGCTTGACGTTCGGCATGACTATCGACCAATAGACTCTCAGCTCTTTCGCGCCGTCCATTCGTGCGGATTCAAGCAGCGAATCCGGAAGCTGGTCGATAAAGTTTTTCATTAGATAAAAGCCGAGCGAATATGAAAACGCCGGGACTATTACCGCAAGGTATGTGTTGTTCATGCCGAGCGCGGAAATGATTATATAGTTAGGTATGGCGGTAACCGCGCCTGCGAACATGAGCGAGAGTACTACCATGCGGAGCAGAACTTTTTGCCCCGGAAAATCATGCTTCGATATTGGGTAAGCCGCCATCGACGAAATCAAAACGTGGCCCACCACGCCGAAGCCGGTGATGATAAGCGTGTTCAAAACGTAACGCGAAAACGGAACCCAGCTTGTACTCAAAAGCACTCCCAAGTCGAAGAAATTGTCCATCGTCGGGTTGCGCACGAAAAACCTCGGCGGGAAATAAAACATTTCGTCCAAAGGTTTGAATGCGTTCATGATGGTGAACAGCATCGGAAGGAACATGATGACGCCCATAAGCGAGATAAAGAACAGCAGCCCTGCGTTTCCCGCTATCGAACGGTTAAGCATGACTTCTTTAGGCTTGCGTTTAATGCGCCGTAAAGTCTCTTTTTTTGCCATATTATGTCCCCACCTTCTTCAACAGGTTTTGGATCGCTTTGTTCGCCAATATCATAATGATAAACAGGAACGTGGCTATGGCGGATGCGTAACCCATTTCAAACCTGAACGAACCGAAGTCCATCAAGTGGGTTACCACTGTCGCACCCGCATAGTTGGCGCTTGGAAAACCCGCAAGCTGTATCGAAATGTCCGCCACCGCAAAAGCCGCAGTAATTTGGATAACCGCCGCGAACATGAGCTGCGGCAGCATGGACGGAAGCGTAATAAACCAAAGCTCCTGGAACCGGTTTTTAACGCCGTCGACCGCTCCCGCTTCGTAGAGCGTCCTGTCTACCGTTTGCAAGCCCGCGATAAAAGCGAGGAAACCCGTTCCGAGCGACAGCCAAAGCTGCACGACGATAAGCAGCGGCAGAATGTACTTTTCGTCCTGGAAGAACAATATCGGCTCGTCGATTATGTTGAAGCTCAAGAGCTGCCCGTTTACGAAACCGTATCTGTCTCCGGAAAAAATGAAGCTGTAAATGAAGTAAACGTTTCCCGAAATCGACGGCGCGTAAAAAACGAGTGTCATCAACGCACGTATTTTCGGGTGCAGCTCGTTTATGATCCAGGCGAATGCAAAGCACATAAAGTAGCTTAGCGGCCCGGTCAAAACTGCAAAAACCAGCGTGTTTTTTATGGCGATAATAAATATGTCGTCGTTGAGGAACATACGCATATAGTTGCTCCATCCGACAAAGTTAGGCCTTTGCAGCATATTAAAGTCAGTCACGCTGAAAAAAATCGAAACAACGACCGGAAGCACCGTGAACGTGAAAAACAACAGGAAATAAGGAAAAATCAACGCATAGGACGTTTTACTGCGTTTCATCATATTCCAGGTGCTGAACCGGTTGTCACTTTGATTTGCCATTATGCATCCCCCCTTTTTTATTCAAACCCGAATTCGTTAAACTTGTATTCAATTTCTTCATTAATAATGGGCACAAAATCCATCAACGCTTCCCTCGCTCCTATTTCGGCAAGGACGACCACTTTGTTGTAAGCGTTGTCGATATGCCTCGCGGTAAAATATCCGCCGGGAACCTGCGGCACGCCTCTGAGGTTGCGCATTTGTTCCTCAAGCCTCGCTAGATCCTGCACCGGCCACGGCAGTTCGCGCAGAGCCTGAAGGTTTGCGGTTGGGTAACGCGCCGACGGTCCGATCAAAGCTTCCATTTCGCGGCCGTATCTCGCCTGAACCGAAGCCGACGTCCACCACTTGATAAATTCCCACGACTCTTCTTTTTTCTTTGAGTTGTTCATTATCATGCAAGCCATCGCGCTTGCCGGCACTGTGTTGTTTATCGTGCCGTCGGGCCTCATTATGCCCGGCACCGTTGTAAATCCCCAAAGCCCCTTTATTTCGGGCGCGAAAACTTGGAACGTGTTATATAGAGTGTAGTCCGCCAAGCCGAGCGGCATTTCGCCCGTACGGAAACGGTTTGCGAAATCGAATATCCGCTCGAACTGGTAATCGGTATACAGGCGGCAGTATTCTTTAAACGCGGCAATGGATACGTCGTCGTCCAAGTTGGATCGCCTTCCGTTGTCACGGTACAAATCGCCGTCCATTTGGTACAGGAACATGATGAACGTACCCGAACCGGGCGCCAAACCGAATGCCATGTGATTTTTATTGAGTATCGTCAG
>WRDG01000048.1 GCA_009783525.1 Defluviitaleaceae bacterium
CACTTCGAAAAATTCCCTAAATCCGGGATTTTCCTCGCGCAAAACCGAGTTAATCATCAAATGCAAGCATTCGATGGTTAACTGTAAAAACGGTTTTGCACTTCGAAAAATCCCCTAAAATTTTTCTAAAGAAAAATTCTCAAAACCGGGATTTTCCTCGCGCAAAACCGAGTTAATCATCGAATGCAAGCATTCGATGGTTAACTGTAAAAAACGGTTTTGCACTTCGAAAAATCCCCTAAATCCGGGATTTTCCTCGCGCAAAACCGAGTTAATCATCGAATGCAAAAAGGATAGATGGTATGTTGTTTATTTGCGGTTTGCCTATCGGGAATTTGGAGGACGTTACGCAAAGGTCGCTCAGGCTTATGCGTGAGGCGGATTTTATCGCTGCGGAAGATACTCGCCGCACGCTTGCGCTTATGAATGTTTTCGGCATAAAAACTCCGCTCATCAGCTATCACAGCCACAACAGCCGCACGCAGACGGAGCGGATTGCCGCATTGCTGCACGAAGGAAAAAATGTCGCGCTTGTTACCGACGCGGGCATGCCGTGCATATCCGATCCGGGAGCGGAGCTCGTAGCGCGCTGCTATGAAGAAAATATTTCGGTCAGCGTCGCGCCCGGCCCTTCAGCTTGCGTAACGGCGGTTGCGCTCAGCGGGTTTCCGTCGGACGGCCGTTTTGTTTTCGAGGGGTTTTTACCTCCCAAAAAAAACGCAAAAAAAGAACGGCAAAAAAGGCTCGCCGGTTTAGCTGCGGAGCAGCGGATGGTCGTTATATACGAATCGCCGCACAAATTGGCGGAAACTCTCGCGGATCTTGCTTCATGCTGCAGCGGCAGACGCGCCGCGGTTGTCCGGGAGATGACAAAAATTTACGAGGAAGTATTGCGCGGGAGCATTGAAGAAATAGCGGCGCATTATGAAAGCAACGCGCCGCGAGGCGAATTCGTGATCGTTTTGGATGCGGTAAAGGAAAACGCCGAAAAACAAAAGGAAGAAATCGACGCCGGACGATGCATCGAACTCGTAACGGGATATATTTCCGACGGCGATACGCAAATGGACGCGATTAAAAAAACCGCCCGCATTTTAAATGCGGGCAAGCGCGAAGCTTATGATATTTGGGTCGGCGGCAAAAAAAAATAATCACGCGCTCCATATGCGCGGCATAAATTTCGGCTCGCGCTCCATTTCCGCCAGCAAAAATTTATGCATCAAGCCTGCCTTAATTTTTTCGTAGGCGGGATCGTTCCATCGGTTGTGCAATTCGCATGGGTCTTCTTGCAAATCGTACAGGTCGCCGTGCTCCATGTTCAAGTATACAGTCAATTTATACCTGTGGTCCACAAATGTCCGCAGGTTTACGGCGCCGCGCTCGTGGTTGTGCTCGCACACAATCCAGTCGCGCGCGCTTTTTTTTGTGCCGGCCCATACGCCTGACTGGTCGACGCCGGATGTTCCGTCGGGCAGCGGCAGTCCGCAAATTGACAGAAACGTTTCCGCGAGGTCCACAACCGACTGCAGAGCGCCGTTTACCGTTCCGGTTTCGCTTTGACCGGGACAGCGTACTATAAACGGGATTTTTATAAGATCCTCGTACATAAACGGCCCCTTGTCGATAAGGCCGTGCTGGCCGAAAAAGTGGCCGTGGTCCGTAGTGAAAACGACCGCAGTGCTTTCGGTCAAGCCCAATTCGTCCAATTTGTCCAAAATTTTGCCGATGTATTTATCCATCAGCGTGATCATTCCGTAATAAACCGCTGTCTGCTTTTTTATTTCCCGTTCGGAATGTAAATGGCTGTATAGCCCCTGGAGGTTAAATGGAGACCTTTGGTATTCGCTGAAATCCGGATTTTTTTCCTGCGTTTTTTTTATGAACGGAGAACTGAGGTCATGCTCGCCGCATAAAAATCGGTTAACCGTAATTTTTTCCGGGTCGTACATGCTCGCGTACGGCTCCGGCGCCAAACACTCCGGATGCGGATCGAAAAAGCTCGCCCACATAAAAAAATTGTCTCCGCTGTCAAAATATTTTTCGAGACGGGAATTTGCGCGCTCTGCTATCCACGCATTGTAATGGTATTTTTCTGGTATCTCCCAAACATATTTTTTGCTGCGGTCAAGGTTTCCGGTAGGCGGCAAAAAAAAGTCGCGCCAGTTGGCGCAACCGTTTTCTTCGAGCCAAATTGCGTAGTGCTGGCCTGCATGCGCCTCGCTCGTGTGGTTTCTGGCAAGCTCCGCATCACAAAAACCGTAAAAATTTTCGTTGAAATTTTTCCAAAAATCTAAATCTTGCAAAATAGGGTACGACTCGACTGACGGATATTTTTCGGTTCCGGCAAGCGGTTGAAAATGCGCTTTGCCTATGAGCGCGGTTTTATAGCCCGCGTTCAAAAAATCTTCGCCTATCGTATGGACATTTTCCTGCAGCTTCGTGCCGAGCGTCCACGCGCCGTGCTGCGAGGGGTACATCCCGGTGATTACGGTTGCGCGAGTGGGAGTGCATGTCGGGTTTACGGTGTATGCGCGGGGAAAATACATACCTTCGGCGCACAGACGGTCGAGGTTGGGAGTTTTTATTTCGGGATTGAATTTGCCTATCGTAAAAAAATGCTGCTGATCCGACGTGATCAGCAAAATATTTTTTTTATCTTTCATGCGCATTCTCTCCCGAATTTTTTAATTGGCAATTTATTGACTGTTAAACGCCCAGTTTGCGCTTTAAAAAACCTTTGCATTTTATTTATGGAAAAATTCAAATCATAAAAAAATTCAATTCATAAAAAAATTCAATTCATAAAAAATTCAATTCATAAAAAATTCAATTTACATAATAAAAATACAAATCATAAAAAAATTCAATTCACAAAAAAAACTCAAATCATATTAAAAAAATTCAAATCACATAATAAAAATATAAATCATAAAATCGGTTTTTTTGTGCTTAAATATCCCCCACATTAACCCATCCGCCGTTTTCTATCGAAACGTCTACCGCCTCCAAAATTTGGCTGCATTTTACTCCGTCGTTAAAGTCCGGCAGGGCTCGGGAGTCGTTTGCGATGGATGTTATAAAGGATAAAATTTCATGCACGAACGTGTGTTCGTATCCGATGATATGACCCGGCGGCCACCAAGCGGAAATATACGGGTGCGTCGCTTCGGTAACCATTATGCTTCGGAAGCCCTGCGCGTTTGCGTCGTCTTCCCGCGAAAAAAATTGAAGCTCGTTAAGCCGCTCGAGTTCGAATATGATGCTGCCCAAGCTGCCGTTGATTTCGAAACGCAGCGCGTTTTTATGCCCCGCGGCAAAACGCGTCGCTTCGAACACCCCTAACGCGCCGCATTCAAATTCCGTTAAAAAAAGCGTCGCGTCGTCTACGGTAACGGGCGCCATTTCAACGTCCGTTCCGGCCGTGGCGGAAAGTCCTTCCATGCGTTCCACCAACGGACGCTCCTTTATAAAGGTTTTGCTCATGCCCGTGACTGTTTTAAATTCGCCTACCAAAAAACGCGCCAAGTCAATGACATGCGCGCTCAGGTCGCCGTGCGAACCGCTGCCCGCAACGCTTTTGTCCAGCCGCCAAATACGCGGGAACAACGGGTCGATAATAAAATCCTGCAGGTACTGCCCTCTAAAATGAAAAACTTTGCCGATTTTTCCTTTGTCTATCAACTCTTTGGCGAGCAGAACGGCCGGCGCGAACCGGTAGTTAAAACCTATTTGATGCTTAACTCCGCTCTTGTCCGCCGCTGCGAGCATTTTACGCGCATCCGCCACGTTGAGAGCCATCGGCTTTTCGCAGATCACGTGCTTGCCCGCTTCGGCGGCGGCCACGGCGATTTCCATGTGCATGTCGGACGGAGCCGTTATGTCGATCGCATGTATGTCTTCCCGACCGATCAATTTTTGCCACGAGGTTTCGTAGCCGTTCCAGCCGTATTTTTGCGCGGACTGTTTGAGCCAGTCCTCGTCCCGGCCGCAGATCGCCTGCATGTGTACGTCGGCCGGCGCGTCAAAGAACATTCCGGCCTTGCGCCAAGCGTTGCTGTGCGCCTTGCCCATGAACTTATAGCCGATCAGGCCGACGCCGATTTTTTTCTTCATAAACAGCTTCCTCCTATCTCTTTATATGAAAGATGTAAAGCACAAATAAAAACGGCTCACATTCTTTTCATGCATTAATCATGCCTTTTTTATGTTGATTTATGTTCGATGATTAACTGCAAAACGCCGATTTTGCTTTATTAAAATTTTTGATTCCAAGAAATTCCCGCGCAAATCGAGTTGATCATCAAACGACAGCAAACTCATATTTTTAAAAAAAGCGACAATATCGGGTTGTTGTCGTAAAAAAATCTCGTGACAAATGACGACCGCAGCGCCGCGTCTATTTCAATATAATTTTTGTTTATTGTAAAAAGCGCAAAGACCGCCAATGCGCCCCATACGACAGCGAGGCCGTTAAGCGCGCCCGCGATCAAACCGCCCGCATTGTTGAACGTTCGTATCACAGGCAATTTGCCTACAATCTTAAGCACGACGGATGCTATCAGCAGCAAAACGCGGACAAGCAAAAAAACCAGCGCGCCCGCAATTATGTTGATTGCTATGTTGGCGATAAAACCTCCCACGTAACCCTCAAGCGAATCAACTTTTAAAGCTATGTATGTTTCCGGGTTATTGTTTGCGTTTATCGCGTTGATAAGAGCCGCGGGCAGCGGCAGGTCGGGTATCATGGAAGCAGTCATATGAGAAAGCCCCATCCGTTCGGCAATCAAGTCCCTTATGTTGATATAAAGCTGTGTTTGGCGCAAAAAATGGCTGACTGCGGGGTACAGCTGAAACGTCAGGATTATCGATAAAAAAAACGATGCAAATCCGAACAGCGTCAGCAGCAATCCCTTGCGCCAGCCCAAAAACATAAACAACGCGAAAATTGTCAAGACGATGAGGTCAAATAAAAACGGCATAGGCACATCCCGTCAAAAATAATTATTTGGTGCGTTTCAAAACGACGGCGCCGTTTCCCGCCGAAAGCAAAACCGTGTCGGTGTTTTCCAAAAATATTAACATATTGGTATCCTGCGTGGCGTTGTACTCCCATAAAAAATTTCCGCGGGCGTTAAAGGCGTAGTAGCTCCGGTCTGCTCCGGCTATCACAGAATCAAGCCCCATGCTCAGGCTTGTGCAGCGCCGCCCGACCGCGAACGAGCCCGTCATGGATCCGTCCATATTAAATATTTTTACCGTGCCCGGCTCGTCCGCGTCGTCGTCGTTTAAAAATTTGTCGCCGGTAACGTACGCGAATCTGCTGTGCCCGTAAAAATCAAGCTTGTCGATCTTGTTATGCAGCTGTACGTCCCAGCTCCGCTCCAATGTGTGGCCGTCTCCGGGCGTAAAGCAAATGATCTGGGTGTCGGTAAAAATTAACACCTTGTTTCCGCTCATGAACCGAACGCATGTTATAAGCTGGTTGTCGAAGCGCTCGCCCCCGAACAAGCCGTCATGCGTGCCCCAGCTGTCAGATTCCCTTTTCATGTGGAAATCTATCCGCGTAACAAAATGCGACTGCAAATCCAAATAGACGATCGCGGCGTAGCGCCCGTCCTCAGATGCAGCCGCCATGTAGGGATAAATGTTGGCGTCGTAAAAATAACGGCGGAACGGTTCGATGCCGCGGCCGCTGTGTATTTGAACGTCGTAGCCCCTGTCTATTTGGCGGACCACAGAAAGATAACCCGCCTCGTTAACGGAAAAAAATAAGACAGGCTCGTCGAAAGACCTATCGTAAATAAAACCGTTGGGGCCGAATACGTAAATGTGCTTGGCCTTTGTTTCGTCGCCGACCGCGACCGTCCCGCCGTTAGTGACCATGTAGGGGCGCGTCAGGTTGTAAGCGTGCTGCCAGCGCAGCGTGCCGCCGCTCGAATAATATTTCATGCCGTCCTTTGTGCAAAAAAAATAATTTCCCGAGTTGTAGCTGTAAAACTGCGCCGCCGAATCGTAATCGAAGCTCACGCCCTTGCCCGTCTCGGAAAAAAACATCTCCGACGCACCGCCGCCTGTAAAAGGCAGCCCGTTGACGGCTATGTTCTGCACGACTGCTATCACAAGAAACACAGACGCCGCCAAAACCAAAATGCGGACCGGTTTTTTTTTCGGCTCGCTTTTTTTTATTTTTTTTTCGGTATCACTCATTTTTTTACACTTGCTTTCCGGATAAAAAATTTTTGCAAATAAAAAAAGCAAACCATTTTCACAACTATTACTCCGTCACATAAATATAGCAAGAGACGTACGCAATATTTTTGTGCTGAACAAGGAAGCTAAGCGTAAGCGTACTCAAGCATTACGCAAGAAGGAAGAAACACCGAAGGTGTTTCTGTGCGTTGAGCTGACGAAGTGCGGCGCGAAAATAGCCGTACGAAATTGCGATATTTATGTGCCGGAGTAATATATCATAATAATTTGCGGGCGCGTTCCAACGAAAAAAAAATATGAGGCTTACCCCGCCGCACCGACGAAAAAAAAGTTGTTGACAAAATTTTCAGCGGGTCTATAATGTTGTTAGCACTCGCATTGATTGAGTGCTAACAATAAAAAAGGAGTGTTTAAAATGACAGGATTAACAATCAGCAACAGGAAACGCCAATTGCCCGGCATGAGCTATCCGTACGGATGGATCGACGATTTTTTCGGCGGCAACTGGATGCCGGCCCGCCGTTCGGTTATGGAAGGGATGTTCAAACTCGACATCGAAGAAAACGAGCAAGCTTACATTGTGACCGCTGAGCTGCCGGGAGTAAGCAAGGACGAAATCGGTTTGGAACTCAGCGACGGCCGCTTGACTATCTCGGTGCATAAAGAAGAGTCAAGCGAGAGCGAACAAAAAAACATGATCCATAAAGAGCGAAGCGTTTATACGAAAACGCGGAGCGTTTACTTCCCCGACGCCCGCCCGGAAGACATTTCGGCAAATCATGAAAACGGGGTGCTCTCCGTAACCGTAAGCAAGCGGGAAAAATCGCCCGCGTCGCAAAAAATAAACATAGCTTAAAAAAAAATCCCCGTAAGGGGATTTTTTTTTGCCTTTAATTTTTAACTTTTATTCTTGGGTGTATGCCATCAATGCCATGTGGCGCGCGCGTTTTATCGATATTGTCATTGTGCGCTGGTGTTTCGCGCAGTTTCCCGTAACCCGGCGCGGCATAATTTTACCGCGGTCCGAAACGAATTTTTTTAACCTTCCGAGATCCTTGTAGTCAATAATATTTATTTTTTCCGTGCAAAACGCACATACGCGCTTTTTTCTGCGCCCGCGTCTTTTTTGTACCATATTTTCATTCTCCTTTTATTTTTTAAAACGGCAAGTCGTCTTCGTCGATGCTCTCCGTTATTGCCGAAAACCCTTCCGGTTCGAACGAGATCGGCTTCGACAAAGGCTGGGGCGAAATCGGATGGTTTGCCGAAGAATTAATTCCCTGCTGTGCCGCGCGTTCGGCACTGACTTCCGCGTTGTGCGCCATGCGCGCTTCGTACGCAACTTTGCTTTCGGTAAATTCGGAATCTTCAACGATAATTTCCGTAACGAAGCGGCGCTGTCCCGTTGCCGGGTCGTCGAAGCTTCGCGTGGAAATACGTCCGGTGATTGCAATCTGCATTCCTTTTTTGTAGTACTTCTCAACAAACTCCGCTTGCTTGCCGAACGAAACGCAGTTTAAAAAATCCGCGTCGGGTTCGCCTTCTTTTTTGAAACGGCGGTTAACCGCCAATGAATAACGGGCAATTGCGATTGGTTCAGCCGCTTGGGTGTACCGCGTTTCAGGATCTTTTGTCAAACGCCCTATCAATATTACCTTATTCATGTTTTAAACCTCCAAGAGTTCATTCGTCGAGTTTTACCAATAAAAACCTCATAACGTTTTCCATGATGCGGATGCGGTTTTCTATTTCGCTCGGCGCATCGGCCGGGGAGTTGAACGTTATAAACGTATAAACTCCGTCGGTAATTTTATCAATCGGGTAAGCCAATTTTCGCCGACCCCACTCGTCTACTTTTTCGATTACCCCGCCGAACCGCGTGACGAGACCGGTAACCTTTTCAAGCTCCGCCCTAAAGACCTCTTCTTCAAGGTCGGGCTTGATTACCACACCTAATTCGTACCTGTTCAATAGGTACACCTCCTTATGGATGAAGCGCATTTTATGCGCAAGAAGACGGCGTTTGCAACGCCGCAAGCCGGCGGATATACCGCCGCAAGACGGCGTTTGCAACGCCGCTACAGCAACGCGCCGTGAGCCGTACGGGATTATTACCCAAACGGCGCACAGCGCGGGGATTTTAACACAGACGGTGACAAAAAGTAAAGCGTTGCATATTTATTGCCGCAAAATCGAATTAATCTTCGAAAATTTTACTGCACGAGCATAAATTTTATCAGGTTTAAAATATTGCGCATGTCTGCGTTGTAACGAGCGCGCAGTGTAAGCGAGCGAAGAAGGAAGATGACATCGTTTTCTGCCATGTCGATAAACTGCGCCTGCTCTTCTTCCGAGAGCATGTCGGACAAATGCTCCGCCAAAACGATAATGGCTGTAACAGGGTCTTTGATAATAAGCTCTTCCGCTTCCGAATCGATGTCGTCCGCCGCTTCTGCCTCGATAAATTTTTCGTTCGGCTCGCTTCCTGTGCCTTCAACTTTTTTTCTGGTCCGGCGCTTTTTCTTTAAGCCGTTCATCAATTTTTCGTATCCGCATTCGGATAAGAAACGTATAAGAGCTTCGTCGGAATAACCTTCGTTTTCGTCTGAGGCGCCGATGATGTAATAGGGGCAGACATTAAGAACGATCGACATTGCCGCGGCAAGCTTTGCGGAGATGTTTCCTTTTTTGTAAGAGCGTTCGACCGTGTACTTTTTTATGTCGGCGAGATTCATAATTTTTATCCTCGACGTCTTGTCTGCGCCCGACCATAATTTTTTAACGCGTTCCATGACCTTGGATGCTCCGCCTCCGAACCTTTCGCGTACATCCACTTGTTTTAATTGGTTAAGAACTTTTGCGTCAAACATTTAAAAACCTCCTGATTTTTTTATCAATTTATGAAAAACTTCGCATAATATATCACGGCTTTTATATGCAAGCAATAAAAAAATAAATTTATAAAATTATTGTTTAGCCGTTGGTTAAATCAATTTTTTTTTTGCGAATAAGTTCCGAGCAAAATTATATTCCGGTCAAAAATATTGCAGCTTTAAACAACCTCAACAGACACGGATGAAATAATTTTTATTACCTTCGACGCATCAACGAAGGAATAAAAAATTTAACGAAATTGAATTTATGTAAACTCGCTTTATTAACGGTCTGCAGCTGTAATTTTTTTGCTATAATAAATTTGTCGGTTTGGCATATAAAAATGATTTTGCGCCGCAAAAACTCTGCGGCGCAGGAATAATACTCGCGCAAAAACAATAGACCGTCGTTTAATGTCGCTCTTATAATCTCGCACAAAACGCACGCGATATTTTTGCGGCAGGGCAAAAGAATATAAAACGAAGAAGTGTTTGATGTGGCAAACGGAAAAAAAAGATTTATGCAAATAATGCGCGGCATACCGGGCGACAAACCGCCCGTGTTTCCGCTGCTTATGTCATTTGCTGCTAAGAGGCACGGCATAAGCTACAGGACCTTCGCGTCAAACTCGTCCGCGTTGGCGGAAGCGCAGCTTAAAGCAGCCGAAATGTTCGGGCTTGACGCGGTAACCGCTTGCTCGGACGCTTTCCGCGTTTCCGCCGATTATGGCGGCGCGGTTGTTTTTCCGGAAGACGGCCCTCCGTATTTATCTGAACCGTTGATAAAAAACGCGCATGACATAAAGCAAATAAAAAAGAAAAATATTTTTTGCGGCAGCCGCATGACGGAGCGGGCAAGAAGCGTAAAAGAAATGGCGCATGCCGCGGGCGGCGGCGCGATGGTGCTGGGATGGGTGGACATGCCGTTTGCGGAGGCCTGCTCGTTTTGCGGCGTTCAAAATTTTATGCTTATGCTGTACGACGAACCGAAGCTTGCTCATGATCTGCTAAGTTTTTTAACCGAAATTGTTATTGAGTTTTCGTCTGCGCAGTTGGAATATACCGAGATGGTCGGCGCGGGCGACGCCGCGGCCTCGCTTGTTTCGGCCGCACAATACCGCGAATTCGCTTTGCCGTACGAGCAAAGGGTGGCAGAGGCCGCGCACAAGGCCGGCGGGATGGTCAAGCTTCACATTTGCGGCGATACGCTGAGGCTGCTGCCGGATATCGTCAAAAGCGGCTGCGACCTGTTCAACGTCGACCACATGGTTCCGCTTGATGAAGCCGCAAAAATTTATGCCGCAAACAAAAAAGCATTTAAGGGCAACGCCGATCCGGTGCTTCTGCTGACCCAAACGCCCGATGAATGTTTCGAAACGGCGCTGCGCTGCATAAAAACGGCCGAGGGAATGCCTTATATGCTTAGCGCGGGCTGCGAAATCCCCGCCGGCATTACGGACGAAAATTTCGCGGCGTTTATAAGCGCGGCAAATTATCAGGAAAAAAATAGAAAGGCTCTCACATGACCTACGATTTATTGTTAACCGATTTGGACGGCACGCTGCTTAACGAAAGCAAAAATATTTCAAGGCAGAACAGGAAGGCCGTTAAGGCGGCCGCGGAACGCGGTAAGCACATCATATTGTGCTCGGGGCGTTCGTGGGCTTCGATGGCTCCGTTTGAACAGGTGCTCGGCTTGAACAAGCCCGGCAGATACAGCGCGGCGTTTAACGGCGGCGCGGCTTACGAGGCGTATTCCGGCACGCTGCTTTATACGCACAAGCTCGGGAACGCGCTCGGGAAAGAATTGATATGCAAGCTGCGCGGACTCGGCGCGGACATTATCGCTTACGACAACGGCGAGCTGATTGTTGACCGGCCGTCCCAGCAGATAGACGCGTACTCCGGCTACGTCAAGCTCGAGCAAAACCTCGTGGCGGATCTCGCGGAGTTGACATGCGACTATGCGAAAATTTTGGCGGTAGGCAAGCACGAATCCCTCTGCGAAATACGCGAGGCGATGCAGCCGCTGTTCGCCGGACGGTGCAACATTGCTTTTTCTGCGCGAAGTCTGCTTGAGTTCGCGCATGTAGACGCGCATAAAGGCACAGCCGTAAATTTTTTTTCAAACTTTTTAAAAATTCCGCTTTGCAATATCATCGCCGCGGGAGACCAAGAAAACGACATCCCCATGATAAAAGCGGCGGGGCTTGGAATCGCGGTAGC
>WRDG01000049.1 GCA_009783525.1 Defluviitaleaceae bacterium
AGCGGTTTTAACCACGAGCTGTACAAGCACGGGTTTAACGATTGGTTTTACGCATCGATAATATCCGAAAACAAGGATCGGTTCCGTTTTCAGCGCATCGGCGGCACCAAAGTTTTTTACCGGGGCGCGGGACGCATTACCACCAACGATTTTTTCCATCATTTGTTCGAAAATAACCGGATAAGCGATACCGAAAGTTTTATGGCGATGCTGCGGTCCGAATACGGAATTTTTGTCGACAAGGCCAAAGCCACCGCTATCTTAAACAACGCGTCCGCAGAAAATTTCGGCTCGGAAACAGAGGTCGAATAACATGGAATTAATTTTTACACCCGGCACGCCCGAGCATACGCTTATGGAATTTTTATCGTACCCTTTAAACACAGGCGAACCGATTCTTAATCGGTTCGCTTCTTTGCGCGGAGCGATACGCCGCGCGGGATCCGCAACCGGCGAAGGGTTCGTTTTTGTTCCCGGCGCGCGGCCCGACGCGGCGGTGCTGGTCGCTCACGCCGACACATATTTTTTGACCGCCGCGGGCGAGCACAAAATGGTATTAAGCAACGGAACCGTTTCGTCGGCGGAACCGGACGCGGGCATAGGCGCGGACGACCGCGCAGGCTGCGCGATTGCTTGGCTGTTAAAAGACAGCGGCCACCACCTGCTTATATTGGACGGCGAAGAGCTCGGCAGGGTTGGCGCGTCCTATCTCATGAAAAATTTCTTTGAAATAAAAAAAATCATCCAGGCTTCGTCTTTTATGGTCGAGTTCGACAGACGAAACGAAAATGAGTATAAAATATACGACCTGCCGGTCACTGAAGAGTTCGTCGCTTATATTGAAAAAGAAACCGGATTTACCGAACCCGATAAACGTGCCTTTTCCGACATCTGCACTCTCTGCACCGAAGGCTGCTGCGGCGTTAACCTCAGCGTGGCTTATAAAAATGAACACGATCAGAACGAAACGCTCGACATCGCGGCTTGGAAAAAAAATTATTTGCTGTTTGCTTCCATGCTAAACAAGCCTTTGCAAAAATTTGATTTGAAACGCCCGTGATATAGGGGCGTTTATTTATATTTATAAGTTTTGCACCAGTCCCAATAGTCCATGTTTTATCGTCGTCTGCGTCAAACGAAAATCATTTGCTCCGCAAAAAAAGCTTATTGACATAATCGAGAGCTGCGCGTAGTTTTGCCCGGAGAGTTTTTTTTCGGAGGCATTGTGGGAACAATCAAAGGTTTTATTATGGCGCTCGGGATGTTCACGATAATACCCGTTCCAAAAAATCATTGGGACGACAGGCATTTGGCCAAGGTCATGCCGAGCCTTCCGCTTGCCGGACTTATAATAGGCGCGCTGTGGTTTGCGGCCGCTTACGCGCTCCGGCTGTTTGCCGCGCCGCATATGCTGAGCGCTGCCGCCGTTATGTTCGTGCCGTTTATACTGACAGGCTTTATTCATTTGGACGGTTATATGGATACAGCAGACGCTTTTTTTTCAAGGCGCGGCATCGACGAAAAAAAAAGGATCCTAAAGGATCCGCACACCGGCGCGTTCGCCGTGATAGCAGTCGTCGGGCTTGCGCTGTTTACGTTCGCGGCAGTTTTTTCGGTTTTTGAAGGCGAAAAAAATTTACTGCAATTTATTTTGGTTCCGGCCGTGTCCCGCTGCATAGCGGGCATTTTTATGCTCAATTCAAAACCGATTTTCGAAACGGGTTATCACGTCACATTCAAGACGGGCACGAAACCGCGCCACACTTTTTTTATTTGCGCGGCGCTCGCGGCCTGCCTCGCGGCGGCGCAATTTGTCCCGTGCTTAAATTTATGGCCGCTTCTTGCCGCGGCAATTGCGGGCGCGGCTGTGTCGGCGTTTTTAATCAAGCATTTCAATGGAATGTCGGGCGACCTGTGCGGCTGCGCGATAACTCTTTCGGAACTCGCGGCGCTTGTATGCGCGGCGCTTATATAAATTTATACGGAAAGGCGCGTCCGCTGCACAACGCGGCGCGGTTGGCTTGTTCCCATGGTTTTAATTTTCGGCGGGGCGTACGCCGGCAAGCTTGATTACGCAAAAAAAAATTACGGCGGCAAAATATTCCGCTGCACGGAAGACATACCCGACGCCGACTTAAGCGCGGACATCATCGACTCGCTTCATAAATTGATTTTAGCGCAGGTAAAAAACGGAACCGAAACCCGAAACTATCTGCAAAAAAATATGCCCCTGTTAAAGGGCAAGGTCGTCATTTGCGACGACATCTCATGCGGAATCGTCCCTGTTAGCGCGGAGCTTCGGAAGTGGCGCGAAGAAACGGGCCGCGCACTCGCGCTGCTGTCCGCCGAAGCGGACGAGGTCTACCGCGTTTTTTTCGGCATAGCTTCTAAATTAAAATGATTTGTCAGCCTGCGCTCTCGGCCTTTCCCAATTCTGCGAGCGCGGCTTCAAAGTCATATTCGTCGATAAGGATGGCAAGCTCCTGCATGCCCGCGATCGCTTGCAGGCGCTCCACATAACCGCTTGCCGCGAAGTCTCCTTTTTCGAGCAGCGGACGTATTTCCGCAAGCAGCGCGGCGAATTGCTCGGCGCTTATCTCCACGGCTTCGGGCCTGTCGCTTTCCGCCTCGACAAGATACGGTTTGAACTCGGCAAGCGCCTTTTCGAGCTCGCGGCCAATCTCCGCAATCTGCACCGGCGTATACTTAGGGGGCGAAGCCTGCAGCGAATGTTCGAGCGAATACGCCGCTTCCTGCAGCGCTTTCCTGCCGAGGTAGCCTGCGCTGCTCTTTAACGTATGCGCCATGCGGTGGACCGTTTTTAAATCGCCTGCGGCAAGGTACTCGTTTATTTTTTCGAACGTATTTAAATTTTCTTTGACGAATGTTACTATCGATTTCTTTTTAAGCTCCATTTCTTTTTCTGACTGCGCCTGCTGCCTTTCGCCGCTGTCTTCGGCCTGGCCTATAAGCTCCGGCGGCAAAAATTTTTGCACCACATCCTGCAGTTCGTCCGCGTCTATCGGCTTCGAAATGAAACCGTCAAATCCGTTTTCCAAAAACATTTCGCGCGCGCCCGAAACCGCGTTTGCGGTAAGCGCGATTATCGTAAGATTTTTATACTTATCGCCTTCGGCGGCGCGTATGCGCTGCACGGTTTCTACGCCGTCCATCTCCGGCATCATATGATCCATAAACACGATGTGATAATCGTTTTTTTGCACGAGCTCGATCGCTCTTGCTCCCGAATCCGCCGTTTCCGCCTCGATGTCCATAAATCCCAAGAGCCCGCTTGCAACCTTGAGGTTAAATCCGTTGTCGTCCGTGACAAGCACCTTCGCGCCGGGCGCGCTTATTGCGCGGTTCTTTTTTTCCGCTTCGGTCTTCCTGATGTTCGCGGGGTTGCCCTTTACCGCGGGCAGCTCGACGATAAACGCGCTTCCGCGGCCGTATTCGCTTTCGACGCTGATGCCGCCGCCCATCATTTCAACGAACGCCTTCGTGATCGAAAGCCCGAGCCCGGTTCCAACCACGCTTCTGTTCTTGACCTTGTCAAGCTGCTCAAACGCTTTGAACAGTTTAGGAACGTCCTCCATGCGGATGCCTATGCCCGTGTCTTCAATTCTAAAAACGATCCTGTCGCCCTTCGCCTTAACAGCGAGCAGCACATAGCCCTGCTCCGTAAACTTGACCGCGTTCCCGCAGATATTGGTAAGCACCTGGCGCAGGCGAACGTCGTCGCCCAGCAGGCACTGCGGTAGGCCGTCCGTAGTTTCGACGCGGAACTCGATCCCTTTTTTTGACGCGACATAGCTGAACATCGAATCGACGTTGTTAAGCATCGCCATCAGGTCGTAGTCGACGGGGTTGAGCTCAAGCTTGCCCGATTCGATTTTTGAAAAGTCCAATATGTCGTTGATAATGCCGAGCAGCGACTTCGACGAAACGGCGATGTCGCTGACGAAGCTCGCCTGTCTGTCGTTAAGCGTCTCGTGGCCGAGCAGCTCGGTCATTCCGATGATCGCGTTCATGGGCGTACGGATTTCGTGCGACATGCTCGAAAGAAAATCGCTTTTTGCGCGGTTAGCTTCCTGCGCCACCGCGACCGCTTCAGAAAGTTCCTTAGTTCTAATTTCAACAAGCATTTCAAGTTTTAAACCTTCGCGCCGTTTCCTTATGATCATTATTATCGCAAATATGAACCCGACCGAAAGCATGCCAAGCCCTATAAAAAGCGGAATGCGTTCCTGCGCCATCTGCAGTCTGTAGTCGTATGTCCTGCGCAGCCAGCGGTCGGTAATATTTTCGACGTCGATAACCTTCATCGCTTTGCTCACGACCGAAGCCAAAATCTTTTCGTCCCTGTTTATGCCGAACGACGTATAAAAATAATAGTCGAACACGTAGTTGGCCTTGTATCCGATTTCTTCGCGGTAGTTGGTCAGGGTAAGAATCTGGTGCTCGGTTATCATCACCAAATCGATTCCGCCCGCTTCGAGCGCGTCAAACGCCTCGTACGAGTCCGTAAATTCCGTTACGTGCCTGTGGTTTGGGAACCACTCGCGGAACAGCGCGCCGTACGCAGTGTCCTTTATGACGCCCACGTTTACGTAAGGTATTTCGTTTATGCTCACGTCGCGGAATTCGGATTTTGATACGAGGATCAAATGGTTGCGGAAAAAATATTCTGATGGCCAAATATATTTGCTTTGCCGTTCGTCTGTCGGTATCAGCGAGCTGAGCATCTTTACCTCGCCCGACTCCAGCATCGCAAGAAGCTGCGACCATGTGTGCGTTTGGTTGTTGACCCTCTCGAATGTGATCCCGGTCAGCTTTTCGATTTCGCCGAGTATGTCGAGCGAAATGCCCGACCAGCCGTCCGAGCGCGGTTCGTAAAAACTCAGCGGATAATTGGTCAGCTCCGCCGCAAACGGTATGACGCGCCGCTCTTTAATAAAATCATGCTCTTCGTCGGTAAGCGTCATCATGAATCTATATTTTAAATATTCGTGGTGGCCTTGGTTGTAAAGGCGTATCAGGTGCTCGAAAGCGCCGAGCTCCAGCGCCCTGTCCACTATGTCGATTATCGGTTTGAGCTGCGGGTTTTGCGTCGCGAGCGAAACCGAGCTGTAACTGATCGGATAATAAATCCCGCTCGTGATGTCGTCGAAAAAACCGAACGCGGCCTCGGCAGACTTATCGTTGAAAAAAACGTCGGCCTGCCCCGAAGCGAGCAGTTCGTAAGCGTGGAGGTTGTCCGTTGCTATGACGGTTTCAAATTCGCTGCGCTCGCGTCTTGAAACCGTGTCGATTATGTCGCTGCCGCGCAAAAAAGCGTAGCGCAGCGTCTGAGTCTCCGCAATTTCTTGCAAGGGCGGCGCGTCTTTCATTCTTATCGTAATTATTAAACGCTGCGCGATGTCGCCGGTCATAAAATATTTTTGGCGGCGTTCGTCGTTCGCGGTAAACTCGCCCGTAAAATCTATTGATCCGCTTTCGAGCCCCGCGACAATTTCGTCCCACTCGACAATGCTCGGCACGAACGGTATGTCAAACAGCTCGGTGAGCCAGCCGCAAAACAGCGCGAAAAATCCGCCCCTGACCCCGTCTGCGCCAACGAACATTTCGGTGCTGTACAC
Organism: Defluviitaleaceae bacterium; assembly: GCA_009783525.1. Taxonomy (GTDB): domain Bacteria; phylum Bacillota; class Clostridia; order Lachnospirales; family WQUN01; genus WRDG01. The sequence continues at coordinate 5,640 of WRDG01000049.1, forward strand.
GGTAGAGAACCGGAAATTGTTCCGCGTCTTTTGCAGCTCGGTTATCGCGTCAATCTCTTGCTGCGTGACGCCGGGTATGTCTTTGTAAGAAGTAAAAACAGACTGCGGCGGGCTCTCCGAAGAAAGCCCGTCGCAGCCTGTCAAACATACCGGCAGCATGGCGGCGCAAATTATGATTGTAAAAAGACGCTTAATGAAATTTTTAACCATCGAAGACCGCACCGCCGATCAAAATATTTTAACAAAAACGGGAGCGGTCAGTCCCCAAGTCCGATGGCGTCTATGTCTTCTTGCGTGATTGTCCTGGCGTCAAAACCCTTTTCGTCCGAAATCACTTTCTTTTCAGTCAGCGTCCCGCCCGATTCGAGAATTTGAATCATGTCGTGGATAACGGACGCCTGGAACGGGCTGCATTGGCCGTTGTAATTCCAATTGCCTGCCAGCAGCTCGCGAAGCGCCCATTTGTTGCAGTCGAAACCCATTATGATAACGTCTTTGCCTACGCCGTGCGAAATACCCGCGGCATTGAGCGCGGCCACCGCGCCGGCTGCCATGCCGTCGTTTTCTGCGTATATCACGTTAAATTCCGCGCCCGATGCGATCACGTCTTCCACTATGCGACGCGCCGCGTCTGGATCCCATGCGGCGGACTGCTGAACGACGCGCCTCATGGTTCCCGCGGCGAACTCCCTATCGAGTGCGGCCGTGCGCCCCACCTGCGCATCGTTGCCCATGACCCCCTGGATATGAACAACATTGTAAACCGGCAGGCTTTGGCTGCGCAGCCACGCGACGGCGGCTTCGCCCTGCTTTGCCATGTCCGATACAACCGCCGCTTCGTATAGATTTTGCGGCACGTTAACCATGCGGTCGAATAAAAAAATCTTGATGCCCGCGTCCGCCGCCGAACGGAACACACTGTCCCATCCGTCCGTGCTTGCCGCAGACAGAAGGATATAATCCACGCCGTCCGCTATAAACTGCCGCGCGGCGTTAAGCTGCTCGTTGTGGACGTCGCTGTAGAACGTCTGCGCCTCGTAACCGTTTTCTGTTGAAAAGACAGTTTCGAAATCTTTAACGTTCGCCTCGCGGTAACCGGATTCGGCCGCGGGATTATTTATAATGCCGACCTTGATGAGCTTATCTTTGCCCGAACAAGCGGCAAGCAGCATAAGCCCCGCCGCGAGGCAAATCATCAGCGCGAAAAACCTTTTCATCTGACCAATCCCTTTCGCTTCGTTAAATGCGCTAAAACAATAGCACATTAATAATATCAGTACAAACTATTTATTTATATAAGTAAATGATGTTAAAAAGCAATACTAAAAAGAAAAAACTTTTTGCGGCGCAAGACCCAATCGCTCCGCTTTTACGGCTCCCATCGCATGATACGGCAAAAAATCCGCGCGCACGACGCGGAATTTTTTTTGCAGCTGCGCGATATATTCTCTGTGGCTTTCGCGGTCGTTCAAACCCGGGATAATCGGGCAGCGAAGAATGACACGGGCTCCGCTTTCGCATAAAAATTTAAGGTTGTCCGTAATGAGCGAGCCGTCTTCGCCTGTAAAGCGTTTGTGTCGCTCGGGATCGGATTCTTTTACGTCGTATAAAAACGTATCGACCAGCGGCAAAATTTTTTCGTAGCCGGCCCTCGGCGCGTGGCCGCAGGTTTCTATCGCGGTGTTGATGCCCTCGCGCCGGCATGAAGCAAGAATCGAGCGAGTAAATTCGAACTGGCTCATCGGCTCGCCGCCGGTAAGCGTAACGCCGCCGCCGTTTTTATAATAGCGTCTGTCGCGCAGCACGATTTCTATTATTTCTTCCGTGTCCGCCCAATAACCGACGCGGCTGAGCGCGCCTTTCGCGCATGCGTCCGCGCATTTAAAACACCTGACGCAATTGTCCCTGCCGATTGAATAAACCGCGGGGATTTTTTTTTGCCCGTCAATTATTTTTTCGCAAACGGAAAGGCACTTTTCGCAAGCGGAAAGATACTTTCCACAAGCGGAAAAACATTTTCCGCAAGCGTCGCATTTGTCGCGGTTAAAAGATAAAAGCGGTTCAAAGGACGTCCCCTCCGGATTGTGGCACCACACGCAGCGCAGAGGGCAGCCCATCATAAAAACCGCGGTCCGTATGCCGTCTCCGTCGTGGACGGAAAAACGCCTCAATGAAAAAATAAGCCCGCGCATTAAAACGTTACGTTCCCTTCGAATACATGCCTGCAGTCGCCGGTCATTTGCACGTTGCCGCCCGTGTATCTCACGACGAGCTCGCCTCCCGGCACAATCACCCGTATGTCATCGCCCTCGTCGCAATAACCGCATATGACCGCGGCCGCGGCCGCCGCGCATGCGCCGGTGCCGCACGCGAGCGTCTCGCCGCTGCCCCGCTCCCAAACGCGGACTTTAAGTGCGCGGCGGTTTAACACCTGCACGAATTCGATGTTGGCGCGGTTCGGAAACATCGGATGCGTTTCAAGCATCGGCCCTATTGTTTTTACGTCGGTATTGTCCGTGCCGCCGCAAAAAATTACGCAGTGAGGGTTGCCCACCGTACAGCAGGTGATGCGGTACTCCGCGCCGTCTATGTCCGCCGGCATGTCTATCACTTTTTGCTCCGGCTTTACGTTCGGCAGTACGACGGGAACTTTTCCCGCTTCAAACTCGGCGCGGCCCATGTCAACCCGCGCCTTGTAGACCGTCCCGTTCTGCGTAAAGACTTCGACGGTTTTTACGCCGCTCGGCGTTTCTATCCTCATGATTTTTTTTCTGACGTACCCTTTGTCGTAAAGCAGCTTTGCGACGCAGCGTATCGGGTTGCCGCCCATGCTGCCCTCGCTTCCGTCGCGGTTGAATATGCGCATGCCCGCGTCGGCGTTTTTCCCTTTCGGCTTTCCGACCAGCACGACTCCGTCGCCGCCGACGCCGTAGTGCCTGTCCGAAAGAAATACCGAAAGCGACTCAGGAGAATTGATCGAAACATTTTTTCCTATGCAGTCAATATAAATATAATCGTTGCCTGAAGTTTGCATTTTTATAAAGCCGAGCTCCATCCTTTCGGACCGAAGGCTGTTTATATCGACGAGCTCCGTGTTTATCTCGCTGTAGCGCGAGAGCAGGCTGTCCGCGACGGCATGCGCGGTGTCGAGGCTTGTGAGGCACGGTATACCGAGCGCGCACGCCTTTCGCCTGATTTTTACGCTGTCGCGCGCGGGGTCGCGCCCTTTTGCCGACGTGGAGACAATGTACTGCACCTTGCCGCTCGCAAGCAGCGTCATGGAATTGTCGTCTGCGCATTCGTGGATTTTATTTACGACGGTCGCCTTGAGCCCGGCTTTGCGTATCGCCTCGGCGGTGCCGTCGGTCGCGTACAGCTCGAAACCTATCGACGCGAATTTTTTTGCGATGTCCGCCACTTCGTGCCGGTCGTCGTTGCGGACGGTTAAAAATACTCCGCCCGCTTTACGCATCGCATAGCCCGCGCCGAGCAGCGCCTTGTACAGCGCTTCTGCCAAATTTTTTCCGATACCGAGCACTTCGCCGGTGGATTTCATTTCGGGGCCGAGCTGCGTGTCGAGGTCGATCAGCTTTTCGAATGAAAACACGGGCGCTTTAACCGCGGTGTAAGGCGGCGTCTTCGCAATGACCGACGTATATCCCAGCTGCGGCAATTTCGCGCCGAGCGAAACGCGGGTCGCAACGTCGCACATGGGCACGCCCGTTATCTTGCTTATGTACGGAACGGTTCGGGACGCGCGCGGGTTCACTTCTATAACGTAAATTTCTCCGTCGATATTATTTTTTGCACCGTCGCGATCCTTTGCCACTACGAACTGTATATTGACGAGCCCCTTGACCTGCAGCGCTATGCAAAGTTTTTTAGTCACCTCTATGAGCCGTTCGGTAATCGCATCGTCTATCCGGTTTGCGGGGTACATGGCGATGCTGTCGCCGGAATGCACGCCCGTGCGTTCAATGTGTTCCATGATCCCGGGTATAAAAATATTTTCACCGTCGCATATGCTGTCCACCTCGACTTCGATGCCTTGTATATACATGTCGATCAGCACCGGATTGTCGTGCTTTTGGCGCAGGATGATGCCCATGTATTCGGTAACGTCCTCTTCGGAATAAGCGATTATCATGTTCTGTCCGCCCAAGACGTAGCTTGGCCGCAGCAGTACCGGATAACCGAGCTCGGACGCCGCGCTTAACGCTTCGGCTGCCGTGTTGACCGCGAAGCCGCGCGGCCGTTTCACATTTAAATCCGCAAGCAAGCGGTCGAAACGCTCGCGATCTTCGCATATGTCGATGCTGTCGGCAGACGTGCCGAGTATTTTTACTCCGTGCTCGTGCAGCGACTGCGTGAGTTTTATCGCGGTTCCGCCACCGAACGCTACAACCACACCGATCGGTTTTTCTAAATTGTGGATGTGCATCACGTCTTCTATCGTGAGCGGCTCAAAATACAGACGATCCGCCGTGTCAAAATCTGTTGATACCGTCTCCGGGTTGTTGTTTACAATAATCACGGAGTATCCCATGCGCTTCAACGCCCAAACACAGTGGACGCAAGCGTAGTCGAACTCGATCCCCTGTCCGATCCGTATGGGCCCCGACCCAAGAACCATTACCTTTTCTGTTTTTTCGACAAACGGCTCGGCTTCGTTTTCCCATTCCGCGCCGTCTTCGCCGTAAACGGCATAAAAATACGGCGTCGCCGCGCTGTAGCTTCCCGCGCATGTGTCCACCGTTTTATAAACCGGCCCGGCAAAAAAATTGAGCTCGCCGTTCCGTTTTTCTTTTATGAACCTGTCCGTAAATCCCGTTCGTTTTGCGCGGCCGTACGCCAAGGCGTCAAACTGCGCGGCTTCTGCCAATTCTTTTTCCGCCGCCAAAATATTTTCAATTTTATATAAAAACCATTTGTCAATTTTTGTCAGCTCGAAAATTTCTTCCGTTGCGCCGCCGCGCTTCATGTACTCGTACAGAACGAACAGCCGCTCGTCGGTTGCCCGCCGCAGCGACGCTCTCAACTCGCCGTCGCTCATTTTTTGCACCGAGCGCAGGTTGAGCGAATCCGTGCCGAGCTCCGCACCTCTCACAGCTTTTAAAAGAGCCGCCTCGAACGTGTCAGCTATCGCCATGACCTCGCCCGTGGCTTTCATTTGCGTGCCAAGATCTCGTTTCGCGTACACAAACTTGTCGAACGGCCACTTGGGAAACTTGACCGCGATGTAATCGAGCGCGGGTTCGTAAGCGGCGTAGGTGCAGCCCGTCACTTCGTTTTTTATTTCGTCGAGCGTGTAGCCTATCGCCGTCTTGACAGAAACTTTAGCAATGGGGTAGCCCGTCGCTTTTGACGCGAGCGCGGACGAACGCGACACTCGCGGGTTCACTTCAATGACAGCGTATTCGAACGAATTGGGTTCGAGCGCGAACTGGATGTTGCATCCGCCCTCCACTCCAATCGCCTCGATAATCGCGAGCGCCGCGCCGCGGAGCATGGAAAATTCTTTTTGCGCCAACGTGACCGCCGGAGCGACCACGATGCTGTCGCCCGTGTGTATCCCCACGGGGTCGAGGTTTTCCATCGAGCATACCGCTATGGAATTGCCCGCTTTGTCGCGCATCGCTTCAAACTCGATTTCTTTCCAGCCCG
>WRDG01000050.1 GCA_009783525.1 Defluviitaleaceae bacterium
AGCTTCTTACTTCTTAGTGACGGCATTATTATATATTTTCAATATTATTTAGAAGTTGTGTTGTGAAGGTTTTTGTTTAATAAACACCAATGCCTTTCATTGCGGGCTTGACCCGTAATCATATATTTTCTCTTTCAATTGCTGTCCGAATACTGTTCGTATGGTTTGACATTCGTTATAGTGTTTGGGAAAGGGTAGATTTGAAGTCCGTCTTGCAAAATTGAGACAATCGCTGAGCCTATGATATAATCGCCAAAGCGGCAAGCAAACGAACATAATCTATTTTATCAATAGTTGTGTGGGGCGGCAACTTGCCGCTTCTACTGCCGCATTTATTATTTTGTGACTGTATGCGTTAAAGACAGGCAAAAAATCGTAGGTTCGGCGTCATGCCGCCCGATTTATGCCGCTTGAAAAAAGAAGGAGATTTTAAACAATGAATGAAAACAAACAAACTATGTACCAATCATTTATTTCATATACAATCACGGAGTTGAATGAATTACTCACAAAAGCAACCGACCGCGACGAAATGCTTTTTTATCAACGTCTGATTGCCTTAAAATTAGGTTTGGCACAAGAAAAGGTAGTGGGTAAAGAATTATTATGAGGTACACAATAATTGGCGGGATAAACGGGGTAGGCAAGTCTACCATTTACTCATCGCTGCCCGATAACGACATCAAAGCATTAGGAAAGCGCATAAATGTTGACGAAATCGTTTCGGTATTTGGTGATTGGCGCGATACAACAGCACAATTTCATGCCGGCAAACAAGCAGTTAAAGAAATAAAAAAGTGCCTGGAAGCAAAAATTGATTTTCAACAAGAAACCACTTTATCCGGTCAAAGTGTAATTCATACCGCTAAAACTGCCAAAGCAATGGGATTCATTGTTCATTTATGGTACATTTTTGTTTCCAATACAGAAATTGCCAAGCAAAGAGTGCATGACAGAGTTGCCAACGGCGGACATGGTATTTCTGATGATATTATTGAACGCAGAAGCGTAACTTCGCTCAGGTCATTAAGAACCATCATCCCGCTTTGCGATGAAGTATGGCTGTATGATAATACAGTTACTTATAATCCTGTTGCACAAGTCATCGGCGGAACAATAATCTTGTTTAATAAAAATATACCTTCACATATACTATCATGTCTTGAATGTAAAAATATTTATTGAGGCTTGTTTTTTAGTTTAAAACCGTCATTCAGTTGAAATGTAATATATTACTCCGGCACAAAATATCGCGTACGCCTCTTGCTATATTTAAGTGCCGGAATAATAATCACGTAAACGCCGTTCCTATCAAAAAAATTCGCTTTCGTTAAAAGCAACAATTAATTTTTACTGCCCGCGTTCACGCCCAGCACCAGCTCCGCAATCTGCACCGCGTTTGTTGCCGCGCCTTTGCGCAGGTTGTCTGAAACTACCCACAGGTTCACGCCGCTTTCTACGCTTGCGTCGCGGCGGATGCGCCCTACATAGACATCGTCACTGCCCGCGGCCGCAAGCGGAGTCGGGTACAGGTTTGCCGACGGGTCGTCCGTTACGGTCACGCCGGGCGCGTTTGCCAGTACTTTTTTTAATTCATCGATGTCGAACGGCTTTTCAAACTCGACGTTTATCGATTCGCTGTGGCCTACAAAAACGGGGACGCGCACCGTCGTCGCCGTTATTTTTAATTGCGGGGCGCGCATTATTTTTTTTGTTTCGAAAATCATTTTGGTTTCTTCCCCGGTGTAGCCGTCGCTCCCGAATGTGTCTATGTGGGGGATGCAGTTGCCAGCGATTGGGTACGGAAAAAACTTATGCGGTTCGCCCGCGAGCGTGCGTTCCAAATCTTCCATGCCCTTTATTGTCGCGCCGGAAACAGACTGATAGGTGGAGTAGACGATCCGTTTTATCCCGTAGGCCAAATGGAGCGGGTTAAGCGCGACCACCGCCTGCGCGGTCGAGCAGTTCGGGTTGGCGATTATGTTTTTATGTTTAAACGCCTCTTCGCCGTTTACCTCCGGCACGACCAGCGGAACCTCGGGGTCCGTCCGCCACGCGGAGCTGTTGTCCACAACAAGGCATCCGTTTTTCGCAAGAACGGGCGCGTACTCGCGGCTCAGGTCGCCGTCCACCGCAAAAAATGCGACGTCCATCCCGCACATCACGTTTTCGTGCGTCAGTTCGCTGATAATTATTTTTTCGCCGCCGAAATCCGCAGTCTGCCCCGCGCTGCGTGAGCTGGCGAATAAAAAAAGGCTGCTTACGGGAAAGTCCCGCTCATGCAAAACGCGCAGAAACGTTTTGCCGACTATACCGGTTGCCCCAAGAAGCCCCACCTTAAATTTTTTTTTCATTTTTTGTCATTCGCGTCGCGTACAATACATGTACTAAAAAGCCCGCGCCTTTCCGCCCCTATTAATTTTTCAACCTTCCATTTCGACCATAAATTTATCGTGCACAGCGTTAGCCGCCCTGTCCGCGTCCTTTGCGTCGATTAGCACGGAAATTTTAATTTCGGATGTGGAGATCATGCTTATGTTTACGCCGCAGTCGTACAGCGCTTCAAACATTTTTGCGGCGACGCCTGGGTTTGACGCCATGCCCGCGCCAACCACAGACAGCTTCGCAATGTTGTCGTCGTGGCTTATCGATCCGAAACCAATTTTATCCCTGCCGGCCTCCAAAGCCTCGAGCGTTTTTTCCAAATCGTTTTTTGCGACCGTGAAGCTTATGTCTTTTGTCTCTTCCCTGCCGATCGACTGCAGTATGATGTCCACGGATATTTTTTCTTTTGCAAGCAGCGCGAAAATTTGGTACGCGATGCCGGGTCTGTCAATCAATCCGACCAGAGCTATGCGCGCGATGCTTTTATCGACCGCGAGCCCGCTTACGAATGTTTTTTCCACCGTTTTGTCCCTTCCTTCCCCGCTGCATACCAGCGTGCCTTCGCCGTCCGTCATGCTCGAACGCACAACAAGCTTCACGCGGTAACGCTTCGCCATTTCCACCGCGCGGTTGTGCAGCACCTGCGCGCCGAGACTTGCGAGCTCGAGCATTTCGTCGAAGCTTATCGACGGGATCCGGCGCGCATTTTTTACGACGCGCGGGTCGGCGGTGTAAACGCCGTCGACGTCCGTATATATTTCGCAGCAGTCGGCGTTAAGCACCGCAGCCAGCGCCACCGCCGTCGTGTCTGAAGCGCCGCGCCCCAGCGCCGTCATGTCCCCGTACTTGTTTATGCCTTGGAAACCCGCGACTATCACTATGTTATTTCGTTCCAGCTCGCCTGCGATCCGCTCGGGGTCGATTTTTTTTATGCGCGCACTGCCGTAGGCCGACGTTGCGTTTATGCCCGCCTGCGACGCATTTAACGATATGGCGGGATAGCCGAGCTTGTGCACCGCGATCGCCATAAGCGCCGCGGACTGCAGCTCGCCGGTAGTCACGAGCGCGTCGAGCTCGCGTCTGCTCGCGTCCCTGCTTATTTCGCGCGCCTTTGCGTAAAGCTCATCTGTCGTGTCGCCCTGCGCGGACAAAACAACAACGAGCTTCCGCCCCTGTCCGTATGCGTCGGTTATTTTTTTTGCGACGTTCATTATCTTTCCGGCGTCCGCCACGGACGATCCGCCGTATTTTTGCACAATCAGCATTATTTTTCCGTTCGCGTTATGTATTAGCTATTTTTACATACGCGCCTTTCGGTATCGAATTAAATTTTTTCCATATTTACCGGTTCGTAAACCCGCAACGTCTTTTCAATTTTTAAAATGCCTCCGGCTTCTGCAAGCGCCGCCGTTTTGGCGGAGGTTTCGTCCTCTGTTTCAGGCGGGGTAAACCATGCCGCCGTTTTGTCCTGCGAAAAAAATATTTTTGCGCCGGGATATATTTTTTCAATCGAATTTTTTGCGATGACTGTATCCGAGCAAACCGCCCGAACCATTTTCTTTTTTATGTAAGAGCCTGCGGGCAGCACGGGGTTAACCTCTTCTGACCAGGTATGCATTATGTGGCGGTGCAGATGCTTTGAAACGTCCACGATGTCGCTTATGACAGCACCCGCAGTCGGAAGCTTGCCTGCCCCCCTGCCGTAAAACATTACGTTGTCCGTGACCTTCGCTTGTACGAGCACGCAGTTGAAAACGTCGCCGACGGTCGAAAAAGCATTTGAGCCGTGTACGAGCGCGGGCGCCACCATCGCTTCGAGGCCGCCGCCGTTGATCCGTCCGTCCACCAGCAATTTAATGGTATAGCCGAAATGCCGCGCCGCCGAAAAATCCGCCGCTGTTATACCGGTAATGCCCTCGGTGTGTATCTCCTCGTAGTTGACCTGCCGCCCTGTGGCGAGCGACAGAAGTATCGCGAGCTTGCGCGACGCGTCGCGGCCCTCGACGTCTTCCTTCGGGTTTTTTTCCGCGTAGCCGAGCGCGGAGGCGCCGGCGAGCGCGTCGGCAAAAGCCGCTCCGGTTTTTTCCATTTGATGCAGTATGTAATTGCTCGTGCCGTTTAAAATTCCCGCGACGGCCACGATTTCGTCGGTAGTAAGCGCGAGGTTCATGGGGCGTACGATGGGGATGCCGCCTCCCACGCTCGCCTCAAACATAAAATTCAACTCGCGCTCCTGCGCGATGCGGAGCAGCTCCGCGCCGTGCTTGATGACGAGCTCCTTGTTGGACGTGCAGACGCTCTTGCCCGCGAGCAGCGCACGCTTCGCGTATGTGTACGCGGGCTCGGTGCCGCCCATCACCTCCGCGACGATTTTTATTTCGTCGTCCGTTAAAATATCTTCAAAATTTTTTGTCAGCAGATGTTCCATGGGATGCCCCGGGCAGTCGCGTATGTCGAGCACGCGCTTGACCGCCACCGCCTGGCCCGCTTTTTTTTCAATGAGCGCCGCGTTTTGCGCGAGCACTTGAGCCACGCCCGAGCCGATTACGCCGAAGCCGCCCAAGATTGCGATGTAAACCAAAATCTCACCTTCAAGCAAAATTTATTAACGTAATATTCGATGACTGACCGCAAATTTAAAAAACCATCGAATACCAATCTACCATATGTTTGTATAATAGGTAAATAGTTTTGCGTAATACCGCCCCTGCGTATTTTTGTTTAATTGATAAACGGCGGGCGGCATGACGCCGCCCCTGCGTATTTTTGTTTAATTGATAAACGGCGGGCGGCATGACGCCGCCCCTGCGTATTTTTGTTTAATTGATAAACGGCGGGCGGCATGACGCCGCCCCTACTTGTACCCTTTTCGATTATGACATATAATGGCGTGCAGCGTCGGGGACATAGCTCAGCTGGGAGAGCGCACGGTTCGCATCCGTGAGGCCGAGGGTTCGAGTCCCTTTGTCTCCATAAATTTTTTTCGAACAGGAATCATACGATGAATTTAAAGTTTCTCGATCAAAAAACCCGTCTCGACATCAAGCTTGTGGTCGACGATGTCGTCACGGATCACATGCTGTGCGGTTCTTTTTTTGACACGTCGGACGGCATCAGCATCCTTATCGAGGGCCCGGAGTTTTATTCGTACTGCGAGACTGCGGTGCGCGGCTTTATAATGGAAATATCTTTCATTTCAAAAATGATCTATTCGTTCCGCGCCCGCTTCACAGGGTTTACAGAAGAAAAAGGCACCGACCTCGTAAAGGTCACCGCCATATCGGAAATAAAAGAAATACCGAGGCGCGCGCTGCCGCGCCTTGAGATCGCGCTGCCCGCGCAGCTCAGCGTTAAAGAGGAAGGCGAAAAGCCCGAAGCGCACGAATGTTTGACCGTCGATATAACGATCACGTCCGTGCGCGTGATCACAAATTTTAACAATGAAACGAGCAAAGAAAACGCGGCGTTCAAAGTTATTTTTTCGCTCGGGCGCGACGAGTTTACAATGAGCGTCAGGCCGCTGCGCAAAATAAAAAATCCGCCCGGCAGCGCGTTCCGGTTCGATTATGTTTTTTTGATCGACTACGAAGAAAACAAAAGCCTTAAAGAAAAACTTTTGCTTAAACTGTTCGAGTTCAGAAGGCTCGGAGGATAAAAATAACGCCCGATTTCTCGGGCGTTTTTTTTATTCGTTTTCGTTCGGGAGGCGCGGAATTATTTCCGGCTCGTCTTTTTGTCTCGCCTCCGCGTAACGGGCAAGCGCATTTTCGTAAAACCACGCCTGCGAACGCAGCTCGGGCTTTCCGCGCCGGGCTGTTTTTTTATACTGCCTGTCGGGTTGCATCACGCGGCTTTTTACATTGTCCGACGCGTTTGCTTCGAGCAGTTCGATCAATCTGTTTTTGAGATCCGCGTCTTCGATCGGGACAAGCACTTCGACGCGCGTGTCGAGGTTGCGCGGCATCCAGTCGGCGCTGCTTATAAACAGCTTGTTGTTTCCGCCGCCGCCGAACCAATAAACGCGGCTGTGCTCTAGGTATCGGTCCACAATGCTGCTTACGGATATGTTTTCGCTTACGCCGCGCACTCCCGCCGCGAGGCAGCAGATGCCGCGCACGAACAGCCGGATCTTTACTCCCGCAATCGACGCCGAATAAAGCGCGCGGATTATTCCGGGATCGGACAGCGAATTCATTTTGGCGGTGATGCTTCCGCCCATGCCACTTTTCGCCAACGCGGCTTCGGCTTCTATCAAACGGATAAAAGCAGACCGCAGCGAAACCGGCGCGACAGAAATTTTCTGCCAATCCTTGACCTTTGCGTAGCCGGTGAGCACGTTGAAGAGCATGGAGCCGTCCTGCCCGAACATTTCTTTGCAGGTAAAATAACTTATGTCCGTATAAATTTTTGCGGTGGTGTCGTTGTAATTTCCGGTGCCGAAATGAATGTAGCGGCGTATGCCGTCGTCTTCGCGGCGCACTACGAGCGAAATTTTGCAGTGCGTCTTCAAACCCACGAGCCCGTATATGACATGGCAACCCGCGTATTCCAATTTTTTTGCCCAAGAAATATTATTTTCTTCGTCGAACCGGGCCTTTAATTCGACAAGCACCGTCACTTGCTTCCCGTTTGCCGCGGCGAGCACAAGCGCTTCGACAACAGGCGAATTTCCGCTCACTCTGTACAGCGTCTGCTTGATTGCGAGCACGGACGGGTCAAGCGCCGCTTCGCGCACGAAATTTACCACGCAGTCGAACGACTCGTAAGGATGGTGCGCCAGCACGTCGCGGGCGCGGATCACGTCGAATACGGAAGACGCGCCGGCAAACGCTGGCGCCGGTACGGGCGGCTGCGGTTTGTCCCTCAAGTGCGCAAACTCGTCGGACGCATAAAAACCCATCCAAACCGTCAAGTCAAGCGGGCCGCCAACTTCGTAAACGTCGGACAGATCCAAACCGAGCTTGCCGCATAAATAAGCGAGCGAGCCTTCGTGTATGCCGCGCGAAACTTCAAGCCGAACGGGGTCGCCCCACCGCCGCCTCGTGATCGAGCGTTCGAGTACGTTCATCAGGTTTTCCGTTTCGTCTGCGTCCATTTCCAAATCGGAATTGCGCGTGACGCGGAAAAGCGCGGTGCGGTTCACCTTATAACCGGGAAACAGGCTGTGCAGATGCGGCGCGATAATGTCCTCCGCCATAATGAAGCGCATGCCTTCGTCAGACGGCAGGCGGAATATGCGTCCGGGTTTTCCGGGCAGCGGTACCGCCGCGTATCTGATCGTTTGGTCCTCGGTTTTTTTTGCGCCGTCCGTTTCGGTCAGCTCGATTATCATATTGACGGCGCGGCTCGTCAGCACGGGAAACGGACGGCTCGTGTCGCTCGCCATGGGCGTGAGCGTCGGGTACACAGTGCCGAAAAAATATTCGTCCGCGCAATTTTTTTGTTCCTCGTTCAGTTGCCTGTATGATAAAAACTTGATGCCCTCTTTTGCGAGCGCCGGCAAAATCCGCCGTGTAAGGCAATTGAACTGGCTGCCCACCATCAGGTGCACGCGCTCGCTTATCGCGGCGAGCTGTTTTTTCGGCGAGAGGCCGGACATGTCCTGCCCCGCGTATTCCGAATCCTGCTCCCACAGCGATGAAACGCGGACCATAAAAAATTCGTCCAGGTTGGACGCGGTAATCGATAAAAATTTAAGGCGTTCCATTACGGGATTTGCCGTATCGCACGCCTCTTCCAACACACGCTCGTTAAACTCAAGCCAGCTCAGCTCGCGGTTGATGTATAACTGCGGGTCATTTAAATCCATTTTTTTCGTCCGCGCCCTTCCGCATGCAAATTTTTTTTTGAAGTCTTACCTCTTCGGTTTTTTGACTCTCACCTGCGCCTTTATTCCGAAAACTTCCTGAAAAAAACGTCCCTTAGCGTTAAACGCCCACTGTTCGAGCGCGATATTTTTTTCCGTCGTAACCGTAATCTGCAAAGCTTCGTCCGAAACCGCGACCGCCACTTGCTCCGGAGAAAATTTTTGCAAATGGCTCCTGTCCAGCGAGTCCGCAATGCGGAGGATCGCCGCGAGCTTGGAAACAAGCACGCGGTTGCCTGCCGGCAGCTTGTTGTACTGCGCGGAGATGCTGCCCGTGCCGGGCGGCGTTACTTCGGAATGGTAGAGGCACACAAGTGCCACCGTTTCGCAGTCGCCGTGGTTTAGCCCGACGATGTCGGAACCCCTCGCTAATTCGTACGAATAAACATAGTGGCTGCGAATGTTTACGTACTTGCCGATGTCGTGCAAAACGGCCGCAGTCTGCAGCAAAATTTTTTCGCGGTTTCCGAGTCCGTGAATTTTTTTCATTTTGTCGTAAATGTTTAAAGCGATGTTGTTGACCATCGTGTAATGTTTTTCGCTCGCGTTGTAGCGTTTCGCCAGCGCGCGGGCAGACAGGATTGTGTTGCGCCCGTAGCGCTTGTCGAGCTCCGCGAACCGCTTGGGGTACAGCAGCTCGTACATGACCGCGTCGCACGGCAAAAGGCGGCTCGCCGTGATGGAGGCCGCCTGCGTGCAAAGCAGCAGATTTTGATAAATACATGCCGCGGGCAAAATCATTTCGGCTTTAAACTCGTCGATGCCGTAGTCCGCCGCAATTTTTTCCGTCGACTTGCCTTTTATGTCGCGGTATAGTTTCGCGAATTTTTCTTTAGGAATTTCTGTTATCGCATCCTTCATTTTTACGCCGCACAGCTCCGCGATCATTCCGATGTCCTGGCCCGACACGATAAAATTTTTTATGTCGGGTGGGAGGTCCGCCATCATCGGCTCGGTAAAGGTCGCCATGTATTCTTCCATTATTTTATGGAACTCAAACTCTTCGTACGCCTCAAATAATTCGCCGATGCGCAGGCTGCCCGCCCGGATGTTCCGCAAAAAAGAAATGCGCCCCTCCGTTAAAAACGAAACGCCGATGTTTCCGCTTCCGATGTAAACCATAAGCGACGAGTCCGAAGATCCCGCGGGTTTGTCGGAAGCGGATTGCTTTTCGTTTATGAGGTGCGCCAACAGTTTAAACAAATATGACTTTTCTTCCGCGTCGTCCAATATCCGCACGCGCAGTCCGGTTTTTATTTTAATTTGATCGAGAATATAGTCGGAGTTTTCCGCCTCGCGCACAGCGGTCGTCGCAAAGGCGCGCAGACGCGTAACGCCGTAGGTCTGCGTGACGAGCAAAAAATTTTTTATTATCTCGCAGGCCTTGTCCGCTTTTTCGAAATCCATAACGCCGGATTGAAATGTGTCGCGGCCGAGCCCGAGCGGAAACCCGATCGATTCGATGGGCTTGGCGCCGTTCTTGCCGGACTCGGCAATTTTCAATTTGATTTCGTTTGAGCCGATGTCGATCACGGCGGCTATACGAGTGCTTTTTTTCATGTTTTTTTGTTCGCGGCGTACACATTTTAAAACTTCTGTTCACTCCGCGCCTTTCGGTTGAACTTATTAACTTACCGAAGCTTTTTTTATCCTGCGGCGTTTTTGCTTGCGGACAAGCATCGGCCTGTTTTCGTTTAAAATAATATTCGGCGGCAAATGTGACTCAACCGTTTCTTTGGTAATGATGCACCGCTCTATTTTATCGTTGCTAGGCACGTCATACATTATGTCGGTCATTATTGATTCCACAATCGAGCGCAGGCCGCGCGCGCCTATGCCGCGCGCAACCGCCTGCCGCGCTATGGCACGGAGCGCATCCTGTTCAAATTCAAGTTGAACGTTGTCCAATTCCATCATGTATTGATACTGTTTGGTGATCGCGTTTTTCGGAATGGTCAGTATCGAAAGCAACGCCTCTTCGTCCAGCGCATGCAATGTGACCACGGCGGGCAGGCGCCCGATTATTTCCGGGATGAGCCCGTATTTGTGCAGATCCTGCGTCTGCAAATCTTTTAACACGTCGTCCGCTTGCTTTTCCGCTTTCGTTTTAATGTCCGAACCGAAACCGATCACGCGCTTGTTTTGCCGCTGCTCCACGATTTTTTCGAGACCGTCGAACGCGCCTCCGCAAATGAATAAAATATTAGTGGTATCAATCTGTAAAAATTCTTGCTGGGGGTGTTTGCGTCCGCCGGACGGCGGCACCGAGGCCACCGTGCCCTCAAGTATTTTAAGAAGCGCCTGCTGCACACCTTCGCCGCTCACATCTCTCGTGATCGACATGTTTTCGGATTTCCGCGCGACCTTGTCAATTTCGTCCACGTAAATTATCCCGCGTTCGGCGAGTTCTATGTCGTAATCCGCCGCCTGTATTAAACGCAGCAAAATATTTTCGACGTCTTCTCCCACATAACCCGCCTCCGTGAGACATGTGGCGTCTGCGATCGCAAACGGAACCTTTAAAAATTTAGCGAGCGTCTGCGCCAAAAAAGTTTTGCCGACGCCCGTCGGCCCTATCAATAAAATATTACTCTTCTGGATTTCTATGTCGTCTCCCGCGTCGCTTGCCGAAATACGCTTATAATGGTTGTAAACCGCAACGGAAAGCGAAACTTTCGCGCGGTCCTGACCTATAACGTACTCGTCCAAAAAGGCGCGTATCTCTTTTGGTTTGGGCGGGCTCTGCTCGTCCGGCTCTGCATCGGTATCATTTTCCGCCTCGTTGTCGAGCCGCTCGTTGCAAACGCCGATGCACTCGTCGCAAATATAAATGTTGGGCGGCCCCGCGATCACGCGCCAAACCATGTCCTGGCGCTTGCCGCAAAACGTGCAGAAGATGCAGTTGTTATTGTTGCCCATCTGTTCCGACAATTTATTGGCCTCCCTGTTTACGAGAAATGACCTTATCTATAATTCCGTATTCAAGCGCTTCCTGTGCGG
>WRDG01000051.1 GCA_009783525.1 Defluviitaleaceae bacterium
CAAATGCGCCGCGGACGGCAAAAAATAAAAGCAAATACGAAACAGAAAGGCGCGGGCGCAGCTTAACGCAAATTACAAATGCGCCGCGGACGGCAAAAAAATGGCGATGAACGGACTGCAGATCCAAAAACTTTTACCCAAGACCAACTGCAAGGAGTGCGGCTCGAACACCTGCCTCGCGTTCGCAATGAAGCTCGCGGCAAAGCAGATCAGCCTCTCCGCCTGCCCGTACGCATCCGACGAAGCGATAGCGGCGCTTGCGGCGGAAAGCGAGCCGCCCGTAAAAACCGTGTCTCTGGGCGCGGACGCCGGCATGACGGTCGGCGGCGAAACGGTGCTGTACCGCCACGAAAAAACATTCGTGCACCAAACGCTGCTCGCCGTAAACGTTGACGACACGGACGCGGACGCGCACAAAACACTCGCCGCAATAAGAGATTACAAGCTCGAGCGCGTCGGCGAGATACTCACGCTGTCCGCCGTTGCGGTCACGCAAAAATCGGACCAAGATAAATTTTTATCGTTCGTAAAAGACGCCGCAAGCGTTACCGGTATGCCGCTAATCATCCGCGCAATCGACGCGGAAACGGCGGTAAAAGCGGCGGCCGCCGTCAAAGGTACCCGCAGCGTTTTAACGGGCGTGACGGAACAAACCGCGGACGAACTAAAAAAAGCCGCGGAAGAAAACGGCTGCATACTGGCGTTAACCGCCAATGATATGGACGGCGTCGCGGCACTCGCCTCGCGCTTAAAAGAAAGCGGCTTTAACGACCTGCTTATCGAATTTAACACATACTCGCTTGCCGAAAGCTTCCAGACAAACTCGATAGCGCGCCGCGCCGCAATAAAAGACAACTACAAGCCGCTCGGCTACGCGACGCTCAAATTCATCGAGCCCGCGGGCAGCCTGCTCGACGAAACAATGGAAGCCGTCACGGAAATAAATAAATACGGCGGCGTTTGCGTATTGCCGTCGTTCGACGCGGCGCAGCTCGTAACTCTAATGTCGCTTCGCTTAAACATCTACACCGACCCGCAAAAACCGATACAGGTCGAGCCGAAGGTTTACGCCATAGGCGAACCCACGCGCACGTCGCCCGTGTTCGTCACCACCAACTTTTCGCTCACGTACTTTTTGGTTTCAGGCGAAATAGAAAACTCCGGCACGAGCGCGTGGCTTGTCATCCCGGAATGCGAAGGCATGAGCGTTTTAACAAGCTGGGCCGCGGGCAAATTTTCCGGCGCTCACATCGCAAAATTTATAAAAGAAACCGGCTTCGAAGACCAAGTCGACACGCGCAGCATCGTGATCCCCGGCTACGTCGCGCAAATAAGCGGCGAACTCGAAGAAAACCTGCCGGGCTGGAAAGTTCTTGTCGGCCCGCAGGAATCCGCCGACATAGAGGCTTACGTCAAAACGGTGCTAAAAATTGTCTGATTGCGGCACAATCATGACAGGAATAAAAATTAACCGGCACACAAACCGCGGACGCATATCCATTAATTATTTGCGCGTGACGCGAATGGCAAAAAGTATGCCGTAATAATTTCGGCTGTACGCAAAAGCGGCATTGGATTGAATTTCCAATGCCGTTTTTGGCAGCGTAATAAAAATTCGGAAAGGAGTAAGCGCAATGAATCTGCTTAACGACCCCGAAGTTTTGGAGCTCAAAAAAAAATTAAGGTCGATGGCCGCGGACGAAAGTTTCGCGGTATCTGACCTTATTTTAAAACGCGGCGGCGAAACGTTCCAGTTTGTCGATCTCGTAATGGAAGGCGGAGGCACGCTCGGGATCGCCCTCATAGGATACATACACGCGCTCGAGCAGGCCAACATACGCTTCCTTGGCGTGGGCGGCAGCTCGGTGGGTGCGATAGTGGCGCTGCTGCTTTCGTGCATAGGCAAGCGCACGGAAGAAAAAGGCACGGCGCTCGCGGAGATCATGACCGAAATGGACATGAAATCGTTTATAGACGGCAACATATTCGCGGGTGCGCTCAGCAAACTTTTGGGGAGCGGCAACGCGGGCAAAAAGAAACTGCGGATCATGCTTCTGTCGGCGTTGTCGAGCGGCTCCGTAGTAAAAAAACTCGGCCTTAACCCGGGCGACAAATTTTTCGAATGGCTCACAAGCTGCATCGAAAAGGCCGGGATTTTTACGATGGAAGACGCGCGCAAAGTGACGGAGTACATCCCGGAGGAAATGACTCACCGCGTAAACGGCGATAAGTTTACCAAACCGTCCGCTTCGCTCAAACTTGTAGCGGCAGACCTCACGACAAGCTCGAAAGTTATTTTCCCGGAAATGGCCCCGCTGTACTGGGAGGAACCCGACAAGGTCAACCCGGCCTATTTTGCGAGGGCGTCCATGTCGATCCCCGGTTTTTTCCAGCCTATGGAAGCACACGGTATTTCGAAAATAACCGATGTGACAGAAAAATGGAAAAACCTCTGCTCGTTCTCGGGAAAAATCCCGGACAGGATAGCTTTTTCTGACGGCGGGCTGCTTTCCAACTTCCCCATTTCGCTTTTCCATCAATCCCGCGTGCCAAACGCTCCCACCTTCGGCGCGCGTCTTGGCTCGTATTCGCGGGTGGTAAACGAAATATCGTCGCTTGGCGGCTACGCGGGCGGCCTGTTCGGCGCGCTGCGGCACTACAGCGACTTCGATTTTATTTACCAAAATCCGGACTACATGCGTCTGATCACATACATACCCACCGAAGGCCACAACTGGCTCAACTTCAACATGACGGACGATGAAAAGCTCACGCTGTTCAAAAAAGGCATGAGCGCGGCGTGCAGCTTTTTAGAAAATTTCGAATGGGAAACTTATAAAGAGATCCGCCGCGAGCAGCACGAACACGAAAAATCGATGCACCGCTTCGGCAGGTTCAAGCCGCATGGAAAAAACGCTAAATAAGGGGGGATTTAAATGCCGTCATACAATTCAATCAAACGGATCAAGGACACGGACGAAAAAAACCGCGTGGTCGAAAAACTGTTGGCGCTTCGCGCACAGCTCGACAAGCAGGTGCCGGCAAAAACCGCGACCGACACGCTCCTGCTTGCGACATGGAACATCCGCGCGTTCGGCGACAACCGCCGCCCGGAAAGCCTCCACTACATAGCGGAGATCATAAGCCGCTTCGACCTCGTCGCAGTCCAGGAAGTTTCTAACAACATGTCGGGCCTGCAAAAAACGGTCGCGCTTCTTGGCCCCAACTGGGATTATATCGTGACCGACAGCACCGAAGGCACGGCGGGCGGCGGCGAGCGCATGGCGTTCATCTACGACAGGTGCAAAGTGTTTTTCCGCAAGATGGCGGGCAAGATCGTCCTGCCCGAAAGCAGGCTTGTCGACAAGAAATGGCAGTTCGCGCGGACGCCGTTTACCGTTTCGTTTCAGGCCGGCTGGTTCCGCTTTATTTTAACGACGGTCCATGTTTACTACGGCACCTCGTCCGCCGAAGATGCGCGCCGCGTCGCGGAGATAGACGCCATTGCAGATTTTTTAAAGGCTCGCGCAAAAAAAGAGGACGAGAGCTACATACTGCTCGGCGATTTTAATATTTTCAAGCACAGCGACGCCACCATGAAAGCACTCACCAAACACGGCTTCTACATTCCGGCGGCTATCCGCGAGCACCCTACGGACTTGGGCAAGACAAAATATTACGACCAGATAGCGTTCAAGTTAAAAATCGACCACAACATGACGGTTTTTTCGGAGGGCAAGCAGCACGCCGGAGCGTTCGATTTTACAGAATCCGTTTACACCGCGGACGACCTGCCGGTATACAGCGGATATTTTCCGGAAAAATACACTAAGGACAAAACCGACAAGCAAATTTCGACGTACTACATGTCCAACTGGCGCACGTTCGAGATGTCGGACCACCTGCCTATGTGGATCGAATTAAAAGTCGATTTCAGCAACCAGTACCTTAAAAAAATCCCGCTGGACGAAAATTAGAAATGGGGTCGATACGATGAGCGGCAACTTCGTTTTTTTATCGGAACGTTTTTCCGTGCTCGAAAAGATCGGCGGCCTCGCGGAGAATTATCTTTACGCCGACCCCAACGCTTGCCTGTATAAAATGGGCATTTTCGCGGAGACGATGGTCAACTGCATGTTCGAGATCGACAAGCGCAAACAGCCGACGGGCAGCAACAACACCCAGGCAAACAAGCTCAAGATACTGCAAAACGACAAAATTATCGATGCGGCAATAAGCGGCATCTTCCACCGCCTTAGGGTCACGCGCAACGAAGCGGTGCATTCAAACTACGATTCGTTCGAGGACAGCGTGACATTGATCGAGCAGACGCACACATTGTCGGTTTGGTTTATGCGCGCATACGGCGACCCGGACTACGAGCCGCTAAAATTTGTCATGCCGGAAGACATCCGCGGCCAAAAAGATTATAAAAAGATAATCGAAGAGAACGAACGCTTGGCGGCGGAGCTTGAAAAAGCGCTGGCGGCCGCGTTGGCGAAACCGGAATACACTCGCGTAAGCAAAGAAGAGCGCAGGCGCCGCGCAGAAAACGCTTCGCGCGGCATGCGGCTGTCCGAAAGGGAGATCCGATTTATAACGGACGAGCAGCTGCGCCGCGCCGGCTGGGAGGCCGACACTTTCAGCCTGCGCTACTCGAAGGGAACGCGCCCGCAAAAAAACCGGAACATTGCGATAGCCGAATGGCCTACCGACCTGACCGTCTGCATGTGGGGCTATATGAGCTACGCGCTTTTTGCCGGACTTAAAATGGTCGGTACCGTAGAAATTGCGGTCGACCGCTTTACAGACCTGCCGGACTCGGTAAACGTCCAGTGCCGCGAATACAGCATGGGCGTAAAGGAAGAGCATCACTGCTATGTGATAGACATGCGTCGGCGGCATAAGGTTCCGTTTCTGTTTGCCGCAAACGCAAGAGCGTACGAAAAAGAACGCGCGTTAAAAACGGGCGTATGGTTTTGCGACATGCGCGGCCGCTCAAAAGAACCGAGGGCGCTGCACGGATGGTACAGCCCGGACGAATTGCTCGCGCTGCTCGGCAGCGGCGGTTGCGCAGCCGACGCGGACCGTGCGCTTAAAGATTTGCCGATAGACACGCTTTGCGGCGCAAAAGGCCTCGGCCTGCGCCCATATCAAGCGGAAGCTTTAATGGCGGCCGAAACCGCCGTTTTAAACGGCAAAAAAACCGCGTTGTTAAAAATGGCGGCGGGCACGGGCAAGACCCGCATAGTTCCGGGCATGGTCCACCGATATTTAAAGACCGGCCGGTTCAAACGGATACTGCTGCTCGTGGACGAAACAAGTTCCGGCGGGCAGGTTCCCAATATTTTTAAAGAGCTTGCGCTGGAAAACGGAGCGACGGCGGATAAGCTGTACCGCATACGCGGATTAAACGCGGACAATGACGGCGGCGGCGCGGAGGTTTGCGTCTCGACCGTGCGTGACATGCGCGAGCGGATATTTTTAAACGGCGGCGAATCCGCGCCGACCGTCGCGGAATACGATCTGATAATCGCGGACGACGCCTTGCACGGCTTTCCTCAAAAAAAAGAAGCCGACGGCGGTTTGGACGCGGATGATTATTTGGCGGCGCTCGAATATTTCGACGCAGTAAAAATTATTTTGGCCGCGGACGAAACTTGCTATCCCCCGGATATTTTGGGCGAGCCCGTATTTTCGTACCCGGGCTGACGCTTTAAGCTTAAGTTTAAGCGAACCGCCGCGCAAAAAAATAAAAGCAGAACGGAGAATAAATATGGGCGTAATGTTTCAGGCATTCTATTGGGACTGCCCCTCGGCAGAAAACCGCGAGCACCAATGGTGGACGCACATAAAATCTAAACTGCCGGAGATAGCGGGCGCGGGTTTTACGGCGCTTTGGCTGCCGCCGTGCAACAAGGCGGCTTATTATAAATCGATGGGCTACGACCCGTACGACTACTACGACCTCGGCGAATACGACCAGCAGGGCGGCGTGCCAACATGGTTCGGCACGAAGGATGAACTGGCCGACCTGATAAAATCTGCGCACAGCCACGGGCTGCAGGTTTACGCCGACCTCGTGCTAAACCACAACAGCGGCGCGGACTCGCAGGAAAAAAATCCGATAGACAAAGAGATGCGCTGGACGAAGTTCAACCCGAAAAGCGAAAAATTTTTGCGCGATTGGAAATGTTTCCACCCGAACGCTTACGAAACCTGGGACAACGAAGAATTTGCCGGCATGCCCGACCTGTGCCACCGCCACCCGTACGTTTACACCGAAATGATCGCTTACGCGCGCTGGCTGCTCGAAGAAATAGGTTTCGACGGCTTCCGCTACGACATGGTCAAGGGCTACGGCGGATGGATGGTCCGCTCGATACAGGAGCTGCGCGCGATGCGCGGCCGAAAAAGTTTCAAGCCGTACGCCGTAGGCGAATGTTGGGACTGCGACCGCACGATAGGCGACTGGCTCGACGAGGCAAACGCCTGGTCGGACAACCCGGCCGGCGCGTTCGACTTCCCGCTTCGCTGGCGCTTGGGCGAAATGTGCGACAGTTTCGGGTTCAGCATGAAAAGATTGGCGCACGGAGGCGTTCTGCTGTGGGACCGCCCCGAGCAGGCGGTCACCTTCGTTGAAAACCACGATGTGGTGCGCGACCATCCGATCTTTAACGGCAAGCTGATGGCCTACGCATTTATTCTGACGCACGAAGGCTATCCGTGCGTGTTCTGGCAGGACTACTACAACTGGGATCTTGCGAAGCCCGGCACGCTAAGCGGCGTCGAGGCACTGGTCGGCGTCCACGAAAAATATGCTGGCGGCCCCACAAAAATTTTATACGCGGACGACAACCTGTACGTCATGCAGCGCGGCGGCGCGGGCAGCCAGCCCGGCCTCGTGTTCGCGCTTAACAACGGCGGCGGCTGGAACGGCGCCCGCGTCCAAACGAAGTGGCCCAACAAACGCTTCGTGCCCGCGGCATGGCACGGCCGCGACGACAACGCAAAGCCCCTCGACAAACGCACCGACTCCTCCGGCTCCGCAGACTTTTGGGCCGCGCCGCGAGGGTTTGCGGTCTACGTCGCGGAATAACAACGGCAAGTTTATAATTTTACGGAATAAAAAAATAAATATTTAAACGAAAAAACCGGCGCAACCGTTTTTAACGGTTGCGCCGGTTTTTTATGGAAATATTTTTTTGTAAAAAATTTTTCTTAATTTTTTTTCAAATAAATATTTGTTAATCATTTCTTTCCAAAAATATTTTTTGAAAATATTTTAACTGTTTTATTTTTGAAATTAATTTTTATGTAGTTTTTATATGACGCAAATTTTAAAGCAATCCATAAAAAATATTTTTAAAACAATTATTGACAACATAAAAAATAATTGTTAAATTACTGACCGAGGCCAACAAAAGGGCCGCGGCGACCGTGAAGTGCGTCAACACTCCACGGCGAATGTAGACACACGTTAAGAGCCACCTACAAACACAGACATAGTCTGCCACCACAGCGTCCGCAATTTTATCACCATGCGCCCCGCGTTTCAAGCGCGAGCATGGAGCCGCGACGCTTGATGCAAGATTATGTATGATTGCTGATTATGTAACTCATGCTTGGGTTTCATTCATATGAAGCGCGTAGGTGCAACGGTAAATAATGCCGCACCGCGCGTTTTTTTGTTGGCCAATTATAAAGAAGTGGTTAAAAATTGTTATGGTTATACAAGCATAAAAATATTTAATCTTAATAAGTAATGATAGGGCTAATTAAAAATATCGCTGGATCGCGGCTTGTTTCGTTTGACACGCCGCGCAAGCAATGTTTATTGCACCGCCACCTACAAACACAGGCATAGCCTGCCGCTACAGCGCACGGATTGTAGCACACCGCCCCGCCATTAACAATGTATGCGGGCGGCTGCCCCCGTTGCCGCCGCAAGCCGCAAGCGTTCCCTTATGGATGCTTAAAATAATTAAGCGCGTGGGTGACACGGCTCTGTTGAGCCGCCGCCCTACGCGCTTTTTTGGTGCGGATTGGATGTGTTAAAAAAGGGGGTTTTATTAAACATGGCAATTAAAAAAAAAGAGATTTGTGTTGCAGGCAAAATAAAACATAAATTTAATGTGCAATCATCAAGAATATATCTTGATTGTGCATATGATACAAAAAATGATTCTGTGAGAGTAACAGTAGAAGGTGTTTTTCAAGAGAAACATTGTGGTTACGGCTCAGATTTTGATGTATATTTAAAAGCTATGGAGAATCCGAATACAACTTACCATATTGGCGGACAAGTTTGTTTAAAAACTATTAAAGAAAGAGTTAATCGTAATAATTTAATAGAAGGTAGAATAAAAGTTGAATTAGATATTGATAACGATTGCTTTTATGTATGGAATGATGAAATAAATATTCAATTCATTTTTCCACGCGAATCTTTAACTGATCTGATGAACTTAGTATTGAACTAATAATAAAAACAGATTGCTCTGCCGAAGCAATCCAAAAAAATCCATTAAATGGAGTGAAAACATGAGCAAATGCATAAAAATTTCAATAAAATTTTTTTTGTCGATCATAACATTGTGTTTTTTATTCGCTTCTTGCCAAAGGCAAACCATTATTATTACCAATTCGGACAGTTCGGAAAACGTTGTTTATGATTCGATTGACAATAATGGAGATGACAGCGGCAACAGATCATTAGGAAACATAGTCGCGCTTTTGTTGTTGGTTTTAATGGGTGGCTCAGCCTTAGTAGGCGGCATCATGTTTTTTGTTTCCAAAAACCGCAGAGGTACAATGGATTCAGGCGAAACCAACATAGACGATGACAGAAAAAATTAATTGTTCCAAAGTGTTTTCATGTTTATCTTCGCGCCGATAAAAATAAAGGAGGCTGCTATGAAAAAAATATCTATGAAAAGCAAGAAGGGGATGGGAATTATCTTCTTGTTGATCCTGCTTGGTTTTGTTGCTGCGTCTTGCGGAAAGCAAGCAGTTATAATCGATAATAATCCAGAAGTTAATGTCAACCAGGATATTATTATTATAATGCCGACGAACCCACCTGTACCGTCAGCGCCACCGCAGACAACGACAGTGCCTCCGCCGTCATTGAATGAAGTAGGGCAGCAAATAGTCGAACAAGTAACAAGCGGCAGCTTTAATTGGGTCGTCATAATTATTTTTGGTATAATTGGGCTAATTCTACTAATCGCTGGCATTGCTCAATTTGTTGATTTCTTATACGATACGCCGGGACCATATGTTTTGTTGGGTTTATCTATTATATGTTTCGTAGTCATGTACTTCGCCGGCATCAGCCCGGGGCTTTAAATAAGTTTATACCCTTTTTTCAATAACCGTAAAAAATTTATTGCAAAAACGAAAACAATGTTACAATCGCATTGATTCCGCATATTTTTCAATTTTTAACTTCTTAACTAAACAATGTTAAACTACAATGTTGTTAAGGGGTTTGGGAACAATCTTATTGAATTTTTTATTTTTGTTTACTTGATTAGCTTCTGTTTATCGGGTTCATTGTTTGGCAATTCCGCCCGTTCTTGCAAAATCATCCGTTTAAGGTACTTATACCACGCTTTAATTTTCCCCGACCATTCATCAATAAATTTTGGTGTGCAGGTATCGTGGAAACGCCTTTTGGTGTCATCATACCTTGCTTCTATATTAAAACTGGTGATTATAGCCAGTTCTTTTCGTTGGTCTGCTGATAACGTGGCATCCAATCCCGATTTTCTGGCTAACCTAACCAATTCATGGTCGCGCATTACTTCGATATCACGCACTGCACATAATCCTTTAAGCATCTTTTCGATGGCTAAGTGTCCGCAAAACATAGCGTTCACTCTGCGCTTGCTTTGGATTGCCGCACGCATATCTTTCATGTTTTCCGATGCGTCGTGTAGCCAGTAATCAACGTGTTGTTTTCTTGTCATCATTATACGACCAACACCCCTTGTCTTTGGACTGTTGCAGTAAATGGCGTTTGGTCAATCCAATCTTCGTAAATTATCGCTGTCGCCTCGATGTTGTCGTGAAGATCATATGCAAGCAAGTTTACGCGGGCATAATTATCGCACACGTTGTTGGTAAATTCCCTTGACACGACAGCTATATCAATATCGCTTGCTGGGCCGTTTTCTTTTCTGGCAACAGAACCGAATAAATATATTTCGGCTTGCTCGTCCAATTCGGTACGTACACGCCGGGCAAATTGCGATGCTATCTTCATTGCTTGCTCATAAGAGATTGTTTTGCTCATTATGCTCTCCTTGTAAGATCGAAACGTTCTGCCAACAAAAGTAATCTGCGCACTTATACACCAGTAGAACCGGTGCAGTGCGTTCTTGCCGGGAACTGCCGTACTTGTCGGTACGGAAATAAACCAAGGTTGTGTCCGCCCTGACAGCAGTGTAAATTGGGTTATCCTGCAAGTCCGTTGGCTTGACGCTCCATGTTTTCAACAACTATATCATGTATCTCGCCCAACGAAGAACAATACTCAAGTACCTGCCATGGTTCGTTTGTATGATAATGAACTTTTAATAAAGACTCATCACCCACCGCAAGCAAGCTATCTCCGATAATTTTCGTGGAGATATATTCAAAAGTTGTATCTTCGCACAAATTTTCTCCTTCAATAAGTAATTGTACGTCAAACTTGAATTCTATCATATTTACTCCCTCGCCTGTGATTTAGTGAGTTAGCTGTTTTTGCCAAAATTATAACATGGGCATAACAACAATCAAAAGGATTTCATTCTCAACCCCCTTAACGAACATACAACCAGACTAATTAACTTTCACCGCCGCAACCGCAACTAATTCAATTTTTTTATTCTCATCAAAAAAAATCATCCCGCCGGATGATTTTTTTTTGCAAAAACGGTTGAAATATGTGCGGGCGCATGTAGAATCTATTCAACATCTAAATAGCGGGCTTGACCCGCGCAAACGGGGAAAAAAATGAAAACGGAAAAAGTTTCGCTAAACCTTAGCCCATGCGAATTGGGGCAGATAGACTGCCTGGTCGAAAAGGGGCTGTTCGACAGCAGGTCGGATTTTTTACGGACGGCGGCGCGGAAATTTTTGGACGGCTACGAAAGCGAGCTTCAAAATTTTTTGCAGCCGGAGCATTTGAAAGGCGAGTCGGCTGCAAATTTTTATTTCG
>WRDG01000052.1 GCA_009783525.1 Defluviitaleaceae bacterium
ATCCCAAATATTTTTGTATATTTAAATTTTTTTTAGGTTTAATTTTTTTTTTTTTCTTTTAAAAACTTTTTTGGTTTTTTTTTTTTTTTTGATCATTTTAGTCCTTCATTGGCGCGTCCGAAAGGATAAAAAAACGTTTCGGCTAAATTTATTGATGTTCCCTTTACAAAGTTAAATGATATAATTTACAAAATATTAAAATTTTTTATCGAACCGGCATTTGACGATTAACCGCAAAAGGAAGAAATTCCTTCGGTGTTTTTGTGCGCCGCAGATTTTACATTTCAAAATATTTTTGCAACAAGAATTTTTTTGCGTATAAACAAATTTACCATCGAACGAAAAGATGCAAAAAAAACATCGAATTTAATTTAAAGGAGCGAGCGCGTGTTCGTTCACTTGCATACCCATTCGGAATTCAGCTTACTTGACGGCTCCGCGAAACTTACCGAGCTTGTTGCGTGCGCGAAAGCGATGGGCATGGACAGTCTCGCGCTCACAGACCACGGCGTCATGTACGGCGCGATCGATTTTTATAAACTCGCGTCGGCAAACGGCATTAAACCGATCATCGGCTGCGAGGTTTATGTCGCGTACGATTCGCGGCATTTAAAAGAAAAAGGAAACACATACGCTTATTCGCATTTGGTTTTGCTCGCCGAAAACATGGCGGGATATAAAAACCTGCTCAAGCTCGTTTCGATAGGCTTCACCGAAGGATTTTATTACAAGCCGCGTGTGGACACAGAATGTCTCCGCGAATTAAGCGAGGGTTTGATCGCGCTTTCCGCCTGCGCGTCGGGCGTCGTCTCAAAACCTGTCCTTCAATCATCTTACAGCGCCGCTCTGCAGCAGGCCTTGTTTTACGACGGGCTCTTCGGACGCGGCAATTTTTTTTTGGAGCTGCAGGACCACGGGCTCGCCGACCAGCAGACGATAAATTCGGCGCTTATGCGCATAAGCAACGAAACGGGTATCCCGCTCGTTGCCACTAACGACGTCCACTATATAACCAAAAGCGATTCGGCGGCACACGACATACTCCTGTGCATTCAAACGGGCAAAACATTGTCGGACGACGACCGTCTCAAATACGAAAGCGACCAATTCTATTTCAAAACCCAAAACGAAATGCTGTCGCTGTTTCCCTACGCGCGCGAAGCGGTTGACAACACCGTAAAGATCGCAGAGCGGTGCAGCGTAAAAATAGATTTCAAGAGTTATAAGCTGCCGAAATATCCGCTGCCAAACGGCGCGGACAGCGCGGAATTTTTGCGCGGGCTTTGCGCTAAAGGATTGACGGACCGCTACGGCAGCGGCGCGGAAAAATACGGCGGCCGCCTCGAGTACGAGTTGAACACGATCATTGACATGGGCTTTGCAGATTATTTTTTGATCGTTTGGGATTTTATCGAATACGCGAAAAAAAAAGACATCATCGTCGGGCCGGGCCGCGGCACGATCTGCGGAAGCATCGCCGCCTATTGTCTCGGTATTTCGACGATCGACCCGATGGAATACGGATTGGTGTTCGAACGTTTTTTAAACCCCGAACGTATTTCAATGCCGGACATCGACACGGATTTTTGCTACGAACGCAGACAAGAAGTAATCGATTATGTAATCGAAAAATACGGTTCGGAACGCGTCGCGCAAATCATAACCTTCGGGACAATGGCGGCGCGTGCGGTAATCCGCGACGTGGGCCGCGCACTCGGTATGCCGTACGCCGACGCCGACCGCGTGGCAAAAATGATACCGTTCGAGCTCGGCATCACGCTTAACCGCGCATTAGAAATTAATCCGGAGCTAAAAAAAGCGTATAACGAAGAGGACGACACTCACTATTTGATCGACATGGCGATCAAACTTGAAGGACTGCCGCGCCACGCGAGCACCCATGCGGCCGGTGTTGTCATCTGCAACGCGCCGGTAAGCGACTACGTCCCGCTTAACGTAAACGACGGCGTGATAACGACACAGTTCCCGATGAACACGATCGAAGAACTCGGGCTTTTAAAAATGGATTTTTTGGGACTGCGCACATTGACTGTAATCCAAAAAGCAATCCACGAAATAGAACGCGGCACGGGCAAAAAAATTGACATCAACAAAATAAATTACAGCGACCCAAAAATATACGACCTTATTTCCGCCGCCAAAACCGAGGGCGTTTTTCAACTTGAAGGCGGCGGCATGAAATCGTTCATGAAAGAGCTGCAGCCACAGACGCTGGCGGACATACTGGCGGGCATCGCCCTGTACCGCCCGGGTCCGATGGCGTCCATACCGCGCTACATCGCGGGCAAAAACGACAGCTCAACCGTCCGCTACACGCACGCCGCGCTCGAACCCATATTGAAGGACACTTACGGCTGCGTCGTGTACCAGGAACAGGTCATGCAGATAGTCCGCGACCTCGCGGGCTATTCGTTAAGCAGAAGCGACCTTGTCCGCCGCGCCATGAGCAAAAAAAAGGCCTCCGTAATGGCGGAAGAGCGCAAAAATTTTATTTACGGCATCGAAGGCGGGACCGCGGAAGACGGCACTGCGATAAAGCCTGTGCCGGGCTGCATAAAAAACGGCATCCCGGAGCAAACAGCAGGCCGCATATTCGACGAAATATCAGACTTTGCCAATTACGGCTTCAACAAGTCGCACGCCGCGGGCTACGCGGTCATCATATTTCAAACCGCCTGGCTAAAAGTTTATTACCCGGTCGAATTTATGGCCGCCACCATGACGTCCGTGATGTATTTTTCCGGCAAAGTGGCGGAATATATCCACGAGTGCAAAAAAATGGGCGTACGCCTCCTTCCGCCCGACATAAACGAGGGTTACGGAAGCTTCAGCGTTTCGGGCGGCTGCATCCGATTCGGCCTTAACGCGATTAAAAACGTGGGCCGCGCCGCTGTGGACGCTATAGTCGGCGAACGCAAGGCGGACGGCCAATACAAAAGCATGAAGGACTTCATCAAGCGGCTCGACTCCACCGACGTGAACAAGCGCTGCATGGAGAGCCTGATCAAAGCGGGCGCGTTTGATTCGCTCGGCGGGAAGCGTTCGCAGTACATGTCCGCCTACCGCATCGTGATGGACGGCATGAGCAGCATGAAAAAGAACACGCTCGACGGCCAGATTAATCTTTTCGAACTGAGCGGCGACAACATGGACGTTATGGACGAACTGCCGCAAATCGGAGAATTTGCCCACCGTCAAATGCTTAACGACGAAAAAGAAGTCCTTGGCGTTTATGTCAGCGGGCATCCGCTGTCTGCTTATATAGAAACGCTTTTAAAATACACCAACACAAACAGCTTAAATTTTATGCACAACCCCGACGCAGTCGAACGGCAGCCGACGGATGGTCAAACCGTATGCTACGGCGGCATGATTACTTCAAAAACGATAAAATACACACGCAGCAACGGCGACCCGATGGCTTTCATAGACGTGGAGGATCTCTACGGGACCGTCGAGGTGATCGTTTTTTCAAACCTGTATAAAATAAAAGGCGGGCGTCTCAACACCGACCAGGTTTTGGCGGTCAAAGGGCGCGCAAGCGTTAAAGAAGACGAAGACACAAAAATAATCGCAAGCGAAATTTATTTTTACGAGGACATGGCGGATTCTAAACGCTCGTCCTCGCCCGAAACGCTCTGGATAAAAATTGCTGACGGCGTAAGCACGGAGACGGAGCTTTTGACGGACATACTCATGCGTTACAAAGGCGGTACGAAGGTTATCATATACAACGAAAAAACGAAAAAACGCTTCACTTTAAACGAAGCGTTTTGGGTAACTCCCGGCGACGAGCTCCGCACGGACCTCGAAGAGGTTCTCGGCGAGGGCACTGTCAAATTAACTGTAAAGGCCGGGGCGTAAGACTATAAAGAGAGGATAATATCATGTCGCAAAAACAACGGAAGATTGGGCTGCTTACAAGCGGCGGGGACGCGCCCGGAATGAACGCGGCAATACGCGCGATAGTCCGCGCGGCCGCAAATCACCATGTAAGCGTGATGGGCATCAAACGAGGGTTCGAAGGTCTGCTGCACAACGAAATAGTCGAGCTTAAAACCGGCGACACCGCCGGTATCATAAGGCGCGGCGGCACGATCCTGCTTACGGCGCGCTGCCCGGGCCTGATGGAAACCGCCGGGCAGAACACAGCAGCCGCAATCTTAAAAGAGGCGGACATCGATACGCTTATCGTGATCGGCGGCGACGGCACATTCAGGGGCGCAATGTCGCTTGCGGAACGCGGCGTCAACATACTGGGCATACCCGCAACAATCGACCTCGACATGCCGTGCACAGAATACAGCCTCGGATTCGATACCGCGTGCAACACCGGAATGGATGCCATCGGGCGAATCATGGACACATCCATGTCGCACGAGCGCTGCAGCGTTGTGGAAGTGATGGGCCGCGGCGCGGGTTACCTCGCATTGTGGTGCGGTCTCACAAGCGGCGCGGAAATCGTGCTTATACCCGAAGACATTGAGATGGACACAGACGCGGTAATCAAGCAGATAAAAAATAACCGCGAAAACGGCAAGACGCACAACCTCGTCGTGATAGCCGAAGGCGTGGGCGGAAGCAACGCGCTTGCGCGCGAGATACAGCGCGTTACGGGTATCGAGTCGCGCGCGACAATACTCGGGCATCTCCAGCGCGGCGGCTCGCCTACGGCGGTGGACCGGATGCACGGAACGGTCATGGGATACATGGCGCTTGAATCGGTGCTCGCAAACGAAAAAAATAAAGCCGTTGTGGTAAAAGAAGGCCGACATGTGCTGATAAGCCTCGACGAAGCCATAAAAACTAAACCGGCATTTAACCCGTCGCTGTACGAAATGTCGAAAGTGATGTCAATATAAATTAAACGGAAAAGAGGAACGCCATGAGAAAAGCAAAGGTCTTGGCTACGCTTGGCCCGACAAGCGGAACAGTGGATATTATTTCGCAGATGATCATCAAGGGGATGGATGCGGCGCGCATCAACTTCTCGCACGGCACCAACGAGTCGAGAGTTGAACTCATAAAGGCGCTCATACAGGCGCGGACGGAATTGAACGCGCCCATACCGGTTATACTTGACACAAAGGGCCCCGAGATACGCATCAAGACATTCGACACCGACAGGGTCTATTTGGAACAGGGCGCAGATTTTATGCTCACAAGCAATGACATCGTAGGAGACAAAACCAAGGTTGCGGTTACGTACGAAAACCTGCCCAAGGATTTGAAAGTGGGCAGCCGCGTGCTTATCGACGACGGCCTTATCGAATTGAAAGTAATGTCGCTTACAGATACCGACATCAACTGCGTCGTAATAAACGCGGGCTTTTTGAGTGCGCGCAAGGGCGTCAACGTGCCAGATGTTTATGTCAACCTGCCGTCGTTAACCGAGCAGGACGCCGAAGATATAAAGCTCGGCATAAAAATGGGCGTCGACTATATTGCGGCGTCGTTCGTGCGTTCTGCAAACGACGTGCTTAACATTCGCAGCATATTGGAAGAAAACAACGGCAGCCACATAAAAATAATAGCAAAAATTGAATCGCGCGACGGCGTGACAAATTTAGAAGGCATCCTTGAAGTAGCGGACGGCATCATGGTCGCGCGCGGCGACCTCGGCGTCGAATTGCCGCCCGAAGAAGTACCTCTGGTGCAAAAGGACTTGATCCGCAGATGCAACGTCGCGGGCAAGCCCGTAATAACTGCCACGCATATGTTGGAAAGCATGGTCCACAATCCGCGCCCGACCCGCGCCGAAGCTAACGACGTTGCAAACGCAATCTTCGACGGCTCGGACGTTTTGATGCTCTCGGGCGAAACCGCTAACGGCTCCTATCCCGTAGAAGCGATAATGATGATGACGCGCATCGCCGAACACGCGGAAAAATCCGAAAATTATATCAAGCATTCGCTCGCGCATCATTTAAATCTGTATAAAAACATCACCAACGCGATAAGCTTCGCAGCCTGCGCGTCCGCGGACGACCTTAACGCCGCCTGCATCGTGCCCGTAACGGACACGGGCTTCGCCGCGCGCATGGTTGCGCGTTCGCGCCCAAAGTGCCCGATACTCGCCCTCACAACCAGCGAAGCAACTTACCGCCAGTTAAACATCACTTGGGGCACCAAGCCGATTATGGCGGAGTCCATCAGCGGCAACGACGAAGTGTTTGACATAGTCGAGCAAAAAGCACTCGAATCGGGTTTCGTAAAAACAGGCGACATAATCGTCGCGCTCGCCGGCGTACCCATAGGCGTGGCGGGCACGACCAACACCATGCGCGTTCGCACGATAGGAAACGTGCTCGCAAAAGGCAGAGGCAACAATAAAAAATCCGTCAAGGGCATGACCCGCGTGTTTAAAGTTAAAGACAGCAAGGCTTCGTTTTTCGAACAGGGCGACATAATCGTATGCACCCAAACGACGGACGGGATGATGGAGTACATAAAAAAAGCCGGCGCGATAGTTGTCGGCTCATGGGACAACATCGACAACAGCCACGCGGAAACAGTCGCAAAAGCGCTCGACATACCGCTTGTCATCTGTACAGAAAAAGTGATTAACATCATATCAGAAGGCACTCCTGTTACGGTGGACAGCGAGAACGGTTTTGTTTACAACGGCTTCCGCGACCTTCACGCGAAATAATTATTGCAATTTTGTTATACGCCGTTATAATTGAGCCGTTCCTCGGGGAGTGGCTCAGTTTGGTAGAGCGCTTGGTTCGGGACCAAGAGGCCGTCGGTTCAAATCCGGTCTCCCCGATGCAAAAACCGCCGAAGCAAATGCTTCGGCGGTTTTTATTTTCGATTTTATATTTCGAATTTTTGCAATTTAATATCCGGTTACTACTCGCCCGCCGCGCTAATAATCAATTTCCATAAACATCCCGCCGCTTATCACCGCGTCTATTTTTAGCAGCTCGCACATTTCGGTATAAACGGAATACAAACTGTAGCTAAAAGAACCTTCGCTGTTGTCGTACTGTCTTTTTCGGTTGATAAAGCTGTCGTCAGGATCGGCCGGGTAAAAAAGATTGCGCATTTCGAACATTTCAATTTCGTTTAAGTGGTCGGCAAAATAAAGATGCATATCGTTTTCGTCGGTTTTGTAAACGACCGAAGGATATTTATACAGCCTGTCGCGCATGTGAGTTTCAAATTGAATAATGTATGTCGGTTTAAAAACTATGCCCATATTGGTATTGTTGCCTCGCGCCGGGGTGAATCTGCCCGGCAGGTCGGTTAAAGAATCGAATGAGGCCGCAAATTTTATAAATTCCCAAACAAGCATTTTTTTTTCCGAACTGCCGCTGATGCAAAATTTTAATGTTCTGTTGTCGTTAGCAAGGAGGATCCTGCCGTTTTCGTCCGTATAAGGTAAGGGATGGATAAATCTGTGCCCGTAGCCGTCTTCGGTCGGCATAAAAATATGGAAGTCGTTTTGAGACAATTTGGCGAACATATAACGGTTCATTTGTTTCGCAACATCAATCGGGTTTGCGTTAAAAAACGAAAACGGATTTTCGAAGCCGTCCTTTTCTTCTTCAAAGGCCCTCCGCAGCAGCGCCGCAAATTGAAAATCGTCCGTCGCACCGATCCCGGCGGAATAATCAACGAACGAAGGAGCGGTGTATCTCGCGCCGTCCGCGTAAAAAAATTCCGGATAAACTTTTCGTTTTTCTATATCGAACACTCCGTGACTTTCGTCGTAGGCGTCCCTCAGCCAAAACCAATCAATATATTCTCGCGCAAAAAAATCTTCCAAAGCGTTTTCATTTAATTTTTCATTTATCGCTATAAAATGAAAATCGAAATTTAGCGGGAATTCCAAAATCCTGCCGTCTACGGCGCACGCTTCTATCACGTTCATAAACCAGTCGTTTTTATCGTAATAAAGGTCTTCGTCGAAAATTTCGTAAAAATCTGTCATATGCTGATGTAAATGAGTTTCGTTCGGCAGGTGCCATTTGGGTGCGACAAACAGATCCGGCCAGCCTCTGCTGTCTATATTTTCGGATGTAGAAGCAATGGAAAACGGCGAAACATATATTTTGACGTTTGAATATTGTTCCTCGAACCTTTTTGCCAATTCGACGCATGCTTCATAAAACGGATATGAAACCCCAAACCTAAAATCAACTTTCCCCATGCTCAAAATTTCGTCTTTTACCGCGTATTTCTCATCGGATTGATATATGTTGTTTATGTCGGGATTGTCTATTATCGGCGGCTGACGCTTGCTGCAGGCGGACATAAGCATTGCTGCGGTTAAAAAGACGCACTGAACAAAAATTAATTTTTTATATTTATTCATATTTATCTCCCTTGAAATTCGGCTCGTCTAAAAATTTTTTTCCGGCCATTCCGCAGGCAGGAAATAAAAACGAAAACGGCAAGCACAGCATAAATGCAAGCATTTTCATTTTTACCATTTTAAAGACCTCCCGTTTATTATTCCTTATTATTAAAAATCATCAAACGTTTCTTTTATTTCTTTATCAAGCTTTTCGACCAACTGGTCTATGTTAATGTTTTGCCGCGTTGCTACATATTCAGGCTTATCCATATATCTGTCCAGCGCGCTCATGATTATACCAACGTGCCTGTTTATAAATTCGTCTTGAAAATGGTTGTAATAAAAAGGCGTTTTATCGAGCTTCGCGTAAAGCCCGAGAAGAGCGTCTATATATTCGCCGGCCATGTCCGGATCCAAATACAGGTTCGATTCGCCGACATACTCAAACCTGTACCCCATGTATGTTTCGGCGATATATTTATACATGGGATAATATGTTTGAGTCATATGCGCCAATACCGGGAGGTTATGCTCGCTGTACATTCGCGGGTTTAAATTAAACTTTACAAACTCCCAGGCGATCTCCGGAATTTGCGTGTTTCCGTTAATCCCGAAAACAGCATGAAAATCTATGTTAATCCGCCCGTCCAAGTCTGTGAGTGGCACCAGCCCTGTAAAGTTCAATGTGTTGCGCGTGTCCAGCAAAAACGGCGATGTGATGTCCGCAGACATGACGAATACGAATTCTTTTGAAGAGGCTTCGTCTTTTTCGACGATGCCGAAAAACGCCTGACTCAAATGCGGACTTTGCCTGCTCAAAAAATGTGTGGTCCATCCGAATATTTTAAAATACTCGGCCATGTACCGAAACTCGGGGGTGTCGAAGCTGCATGTCCCGTTTACGTAGTCCACATACGACGCGATCGTTTTTATCAGACTGTCATATATGTTAATGCCTTCATACAGCGCATACTCCGCGAGCCCCACAGAGTTGTACAGCTTGATAAGGTTTACAATGTTCGTGCTGTTTTGCTCGGGAAAATCCAAAAGCTCTCTGCTGTACCCGAACAGATTTTTATTGACGGAAACCGACGCGTATTGAACATTGACCGGAAGCAGCGGCAGCTTGCCGTTGTAGCTGTAAGCCTCGAGCAGGTTGCTTAAAAATCCGTCCGTTTCAATTTCGTCGTCATTTTCAATTAAGACATATAAATCCATTAGCCTGCCGATGTTTTTTTTGTTAAGCAGCTCGTCGGGCCGGTGCTGGTAAAAAAATAAATCGGGCGTTACCCGTCCGAAATCGTACTCCTCCGCGTCAAGCTGCATAACCGATTGCAGCGTGTTGTCCATGAAGCTGTATTCGACAACCTCGACTCTCACATCCGGGAATTCTTTCATAAACGCTTCCACCGTATATTCAATCGCATAGGCCAAGTAATCGTGCACCGCCACTCTAAGAACAGTTGTGCCTGCCGGCATATCGTCCTCAAAAAAATTTTCGTCAAATGCCGCGTCGCCGAAACCGAACTCTTTTTCGCTTTCACGTTCATGCTCCGGCTCTTTTCCGCATGCGCAAAATAAAAACAGTGCAAAAACAAAAATTACAATTTGAAATAAAAATCTTTTTTTCATTAACCGTTTCCCCCTGATTTTTTTTGCAAGCTTTTTTATTATAACGTTTAATAATATTTGTCTGTTCCCTTTTTTTATTTTGCTAAAGCAATAATGCCGACAAAAAAAATCCCCGCTCTTTTTTAGCGCGGGGGCATATAGCATATCTATTCATCATCTTCGAACGTTTCGTTTATTTCGAGTTCGATCCTTTCGATAAGCTCGTCAGTCTCTTTTATCTGCATAAAGTCGGATTCATATAAAAACATGTATATGGCGTTAAAAATCGTATTTAAATGGCTTTCGTCGTACGCCGCCTGAAAATGGCAGTAATAAAACGGTATCTCGTCCAGCATTTTATAATATTCTATTATTCTGCCAAGATAGACGTCGATTTGCTTCGGGTCCAAATATCTGTTCGAATCGCTCATAAACATGATGTAACCTTCCAGCGATTCTTCCGCAGAGCTTATAAGCATGGGGTTGTATGCGGACATCATTCCGGTAAGCTGCGGAAGTTCTTTTTCGGGCAATAAATAATATTTTACCAGTTCCCACGCAAAGTCCTTGTTTTTCGAATGAGCGCTTATTCCGAATACCATGTGCATAAAAACGTTTAGCCGCCCGTCCAAATCTGTCAGGGGTACCATTCCGGTAAAATTTAAAACGCCTTCCGTGTCGAACAGATACGGCGGATAAAAGTCGTTTGATATGACAAACATGTAATCCCGCGACATTTTTTCGTCCGTTTCAATCAAATTATAATTTGCCGAGCCCGTGAAGGTCCGTTTCAAATCGTCGCGTTTTTCGTTTCTTTTTGAAAATTCCGCCAAAACGCGGAATGCCGGCGTGTCAAAATTGCATGAGCCTTTAATGACGTCAATAAACGAAGCCCTTGACCTTACAACGCTGTCATAAAAATTAAAACCTTCGTACACGCCGCAGTCGGTTCTGCCCAACGAATCGTGCAGGCGGACAAGGTCCTCAGCGTTCGTCGTTTTTTGGGATGCAAAGTTTTCGAGGCTCCGGTTATGTTCAAACAGATTTTTATTGATGGAAATACCGTCGAAACGAATATTTACGGGCAGCAGCGGCAGCATCCCGTCAACGCTGTACGCAGACAGTATGTCGCTTAAAAAATCGTTTCCGTCCACATCGGGGTCGCGGTCGATAAATTCATAAAAATTTTCCAAACGGTTTATGCTTTGCCTGTCCAGCAAATCGTCGGGTAGATTTACATAAAAAAATAAAT
>WRDG01000053.1 GCA_009783525.1 Defluviitaleaceae bacterium
GGATTGGTATATGCCGGCGGAAAAATATTTTTTGCGGACGGCAGCAATAATTTTTATCTGTCATGGGTCAACACTACGGACAAAAAAAAACCGAGGGCTGTCGGCCGCATTGTGCCTGTTTCGCTTAACGGCGCGGGCGGAAACATATTTTTTTCCGATTCGTTAAGAAACGGATCGATATTCAGGCTCGAAACCGAGCATGGCGGACCTGAAAAAATTTGCGGGGACAACGCCAATCATTTGCATATTGTCGACGGAAAAATTTTTTATCGCAGCGGCGGGATATGGAAATGCGTGGGAACAGACGGCGGCAGTCCGAAAGAGGCTTGAAATGGAATTCACCAGACAACCAAGGATTATAAACGACTATCCGAGCGGCGAATTGGAACTTGAAGCGCCGCCGAATGTTTCGGAAAAACCTGAAACCTCGTGGTTTTCAATTTTAGTTATGCCAATAGTCACAGTTTCCATCACTGTTTTTACTTATATGGCGGGGCAGTCGGCGGGAGCGGGTTTTATATCCGAACCAATATTCATGATCGGCGCGGTGGCAGCGGCGACATTGTCAATAATCGGTTCGCTGATAAATTACAACAGCCAAATGCGCAAGTATGTCAAAGCAAAAAAAAACAGAGAAAAAAAATACAAGCAGTACATAAAAAATAAAGAAAACGAATTAATGACAGCGGCGCGCCAACAAGCGGATGCGCTTAAAAAAAATCATCCCGATCCGAACGGATGTGTTGCGCTGTTAAAAAATCTTTCGCCGAATTTGTGGGAGCGAACTCCTTCTTACGGCGATTTTTTATTGCTTAGGGCGGGTACCGGCGCAACTAAGATGTCGCTGCGCGTGGCAGGCGCGGGCCGAAGAGAAGCCGGCGTAATGGAAACAGACCCGCTCGCCGGAGAGCCGCGGGCCTTGGCGTTAAAGTACGACCAAATTTTAGACGTTCCGGTTTGCATAGATTTAAAAAGTTCGCAAGTTTGCGGCATTGCGGGCCCGAAAGAAAAAACTTCTGCAATGCTTTGCAATCTTCTCGTGCAAATAATTACGCATCACGGTTACGACGACGTCAGGGTAATCGTTTTGGCAAACGAACAGACGATAAAAAAATACAGTTGGATCCGTTTCATGCCGCACATATGGAACGACGAAATGACTTCACGCTATTGCCTCTGCGGCAAAGATATGGCGGGCAACGCGCTTGCGGAATTAAACGCGCTTTTCAAAGAGCGCGAGCGCCGCGCCGAAGGAAGCGACGGCGCTTTTAGCGGCGGCTTGCATTACATTTTTTTTGTCGAAGACCCAAGCATTATAGAAGATGCACAGATTCGAAAATTTATTTACGAGCCAAACGCGCGCATAGGAGTTTGCGCGGTTTTTGCCGCCGAACAGGTTTCTTCGCTGCCGACGGGCTGCGGCACCGTCGTATCCATAAAAGAAAAAACGGCGGAAAAAACAGACCGAATTAATAAAGAAAAATCGGTTTTCGTCCCCGATGCAATCGATATTGCAAAAATTGAAACGGCCGCGCAAAAAGCCGCTTCGCTTCGCATACGCGCCAACACTTCTAACTATACTCTGCCTAAATCGATCGCTCTTAACCAAATGCTGGTTAGAGCGGGACTTAATATGTCTGAGGATCTGTGTAAAACCGACATCATAAAAAATTGGGAGACGAACAGGACATACAACGGGATGAGCGTTCCGATAGGTATCGGACTCGGGGGAAGCACGGGGTCGTGCGTCTTCAGTCTTGATCTGCATGAAACAGGACACGGACCGCACGGGCTGGTCGCGGGAACGACCGGCTCCGGAAAAAGCGAATTGCTTCAGAGCCTGATCATATCGCTCGCGGTAAATTTTCATCCGCATGATGTTACGTTTATTTTAATCGATTATAAAGGCGGCGGAATGGCCAATGTTTTTAAAGGCATGCCGCATCTCGCCGGAGTTATTACGAACCTTAGCGGAAGGCAAACCATGCGCGCACTGCTTTCCATCAAGGGCGAAATATTACGAAGACAGGAAGTTTTTGACCGCTACCGCGTAAACAACATAGACAAGTATCAGCGGCTTTACTATAGGTTTGAAAATTCCGAAATGAAACCCGTTTCGCATCTTGTGCTTATCGCGGACGAATTCGCCGAGTTAAAGCAGGACCAGCCCGAATTTATGAAGGAACTGGTCAGCGCGGCGCGGGTCGGCAGAAGCCTCGGTATTCATTTGATTTTGGCGACGCAAAAACCGGACGGAGTGGTGGACGATCAAATATGGAGCAATTCGAAATTTAAAATGTGCCTGAAGGTGCAAACCGAAGGCGACAGCAACGGTGTATTAAAAAAGCCCGACGCCGCATACATAAAGCAGCCGGGCCGCGCATATTTGCAAGTAGGCAACGACGAAATATACGAGCTGTTCCAATCGGCGTATTCGGGAGCGGATTATGTGGCCGGCAATAAACCGGTCGCTGTAAAAAACGAAATACATACCCTTTCGCTGGACGGAAAACCGACGAAAATTTATCCGGCAGCCGGCAGCGAAAAACCGGCGGACGAACAAAAAAATCCAACGCAGCTTGAGGCAATGGTCGAACACATATGTTCCGTATCGGATGTCGAACCGCTTGAAGGTCCGTGGACGCCGCCCATGAAAAATAAAATTTATTTAAATGAATTCGACGTGCATATAAAACCGAAAAACGGTTCGCTTTTGTCCGCGCTTGCGGCCGTTGCAGACGATCCGCGCGGTCAGCGGCAATATCCGCACGAATTTGATTTTGCAAGCGACGGGAACCTGATCGTCTACGGCATGCCCGGCAGCGGCAAATCGACATTCATGCGCACGGTATGCTTGTCGCTCGCACTCCGTTACTCGCCTGACGAAGTTAATATGTATATTTTGGACATGAGCGGAACGGGTTTTAAAATGTTCGGGAACCTGCCGCATTGCGGCGGCGTGCTAACAATCGACGAGTCGTCTTCTTTGCGGCAGTTTGCGCGTTACCTGCTTAACACGGCGGAAAACAGAAAAAAAATTTTTGAAGCCGAAAACGCCGAAAATTTTATTGAATACAGAAAGAATAATGAAATGCCGGCGATTTTAATTTTGATCGACAACTACATGGGGCTGTCCGAAACATACGACGACATTGACGAGCAGTTACAAAATCTTGTTCGCGACAGTTTCAAGTTCGGTATGTATTTTGTGATAACAGCGGCGAGCGACTACGGCATCAGATATAAAATGAGCATTAATTTTAAAATGGCGGTCGCTTTTCAGCTCGTCGACAAATCGGGATATTCCAATGTTGTCGGACGGACCGAAGGGCTGGAACCGGAAGATTTTCCCGGGCGCGGGCTTGTACGCCTGCCTGTTCCG
The DNA here is from genome assembly GCA_009783525.1 of Defluviitaleaceae bacterium. Lineage (GTDB taxonomy): Bacteria > Bacillota > Clostridia > Lachnospirales > WQUN01 > WRDG01. Next base: position 3,383 of record WRDG01000053.1, read on the forward strand.
CTTGAGCTGCACGCTTTTTTGCCCGAGCTCCACAGCGACGGCGAAACTGCGTCAACAAAAGAAATAATCGATTCGATAGCGCAGACCGAAAGCCGCCGCGCCGTTCCTATACCGGTAATGCCCGAAAAAATATCCTTTGAAAAGCTTAACGGAGGCTCCGGTTTAATGAACATAGGCCTTGCGGATTTTGACCTCGCGCCCGTCTCAATAAATTTGGCGGACTACACGGCGTTAATGATTTCGGGCGACGCCGGGACGGGTAAATCTACGCTTGTCACAACATGGCTATCATATATGAAAGATACTGTTATATATGCCGTTGATTCGAACAGCATGGGACTGATGTCTCTTTACGGGAAAGAAAATTTTATCGACCTGCGTGAAAAAGACATAGACGAATTTACATGCGAGTTTGAAAATTTTATTGACGGACGCAGAGAAGAGTTGATAGAAGCGCGCCGCTCCGGCGGCGGCACGGACGCTCTGTTGGACGGCTGGCAGCAGATTGTTTTTGTTTTCGACAAAATGAGCGAGTTCAGCGAAAATTTAGACTACGAAAATTTTAAGGATCTGTTGGTCAGGATAATTAACAGAGAACGCGGCTTAAAAATTACAGTAATCGCGTTGGATACGTTGGACGGATTTTCGGGCGATTACGAAACTGTTACCAAAACAATAAAAAAAGAACAGACCGGAATTTTGCTCGGCAGCATGAAAGATCAATCGCTGTTCGACAGCCGGCTTCCTTATGGAGCGGTTGAAAAGGAAATAATGTTCGGCGACGGATATCTGATAAAAAAGGCGAAGCATATCGGATTCCGCGCCGCGTTTTAATCGGCGTTTAAGCCTCAAAGGCTTGCGATGCATAATATTTTTTAAGAAAGGGGGGTTTCGGCATGTCGGGAAAAGCACAGGCGTTTGATTTTGCCCGCGCCGCGGAATTGCGCAGCCAAATCAAAAACAAAATAAACGACGTGGACTCAACATTGAACACGATCGAAAACACGGTCGAGAGTTGCCGTTCATGGTGGACCGGCGGTTCTGAAGAAGGGTTTATAGAAAACTTCAAGAACACCAAGAAAAAAATCCGCAAGGGCCTTGACGATTGGCTCAAAGAGTATGACAAGCTCATGAAAGAAGTCGAGAAGTATCAGTCAGAAAAAGATGCCGGACTTAAAAAAGCATTGAAAAAGTAATTCGGCAAAAGAGGGCGGGATACGCGTTGTGTCCCGCCCGAGGCATGGCAAAATAATTCGGGCCGGGAGGAATTTCCTATATGTTTTTAAACATAAAAGATTTTTGCTTACATTCGGCTCGGATTTTTTTTGCCGTTTTTTTCTTCTGTTTATTGTCGGCCGTTAATACTAACGCAGAGATAAATACCGGAAGTGCGATCGTGATCCGTGAAAATATTTTAAGCGTAATCGTCGCACAAGATTTCGGCGAGGCAGTTGCCGAATTTTCGTATCCGAACGACGGGACGGGATACGGCAATGCGGTCGGGCGGCTCCGCATCCAAAACATGACGCCGAATATTTACGGACGGCTGTGCGACGTGTGCAGCTGCGGACATTTTAATTCGTCCGGCATATGGATCGGTTGCGGATGCAACCATCCGTACGTAAGCGTATGCCCCGAACGGATTTTTTTAACGCCGTCGTTTACAGAAATCACGCTTGCGGCGAACATATACAATCAAAACTTATCCGCCGCGGCAGACCGGGTTGCGGTTTCGCCGGTGATAAACGCATTTGTGCACAGGCGAAACCTCGGAGATTCGTCATATAATTCCGCCAGCCCGTCAAACAGAAACCAAAATTTTATCGACAAGAGCGGCACGGGCATAACGCAGCTGCTGGTTCACGAAAGCCCGCTTTCGCGGAATTATTCGTATTACGAATGGCGGACGGGTTCGACTACTGACAGCGACGGCAACATTACGTATTACCGGTACAGGGTGCTGCTAAATGCCGGAGCGTCCGCGGTTTTTAACGCCGGGGTTACTACTCACAGGCAGCCGTTTACGGTTAAAGTTTACAACGGGAAAAATGTTTTGCCACAACTGCCTGAAATCGAAAGGTCAATCGATGGCAACGTCCCGTCCGAACCCGTGAGAGAAATTAATTGGCAGTCTAAAGAACTGCCTGTTTCGGTTGTGCGCATGATGTACGGTCAAAACGAAAGCGGCGCGCTGACGGGACGGCAAATTATCGAAGTAAACCAGCCGCGCCATTTTGTCGCGCAAAATACGGCGGAATTAAGTTGGGACATTAACGAACACGGCTCGATGGACGCGATGTACTACGCCGACAGAATAAAAGCCGCAAACCGCGATTACAGATTAAGTTCGGGGCAAAAGGCGGTGTTCGCTTCCGACCTGAGCTTTCAGAATTTGCGGTACCCAATAAAGTCAGGCTATTTTTTTAATCCGGCGGGGAGCTATACATTCACGCTCAGCACCGAAATGTTTAAGCAAACGCAGGGCGGCACGCCGGAACATGAAGCGTTGCTGCACGCAATTATTCAATCGTTTTGCTACGAATCGGATATGGTTTACATAAATCCGTCGACTCGGGCGGCGGTAGGCATTGACAACCGTCCGGCCGCGGCAACTATCGGAGCGTCGGGTTTGGATCGGATAAGCGATCGATTGGCAATAGCAAGGGTTGGCGACAACGGCCTTGTGCAAATCGGATTTAAAATCGACAAACGCGAAGTGAGGTCAGAGGTTTTGCATCACGAATATCCGAACCAATATGACGACACGAATTACGGCGAACAAATTTCGGAACGCGATTACGAAAACGGAACCGGTTGGATTGATAAAAGGTTTAAATATATTTTGGAAGGCTATTCGGAATCGGGCACGGCGGATTCGCGTTCGCTGTACAGATACACCGAGTATGTCAGGAGCGGGCAAAACATTTATCTGGTTACGGAAACTACGACCGTAACGATAACGGTCAATCCGTCAAACCAAAATGTCTACACCCATTTGGCGCTCCGCAACGGCAATTATAGGATACGCGCATATTTTTCAGATATTGAGCTTTTTCGTTTCAACAGGGGCGAACCGGGATTTCAGCTTGACTATATAAATCAAGCCGCGCCGTGGCTTGCAGGCCATGTTTTAGATGTGCTGTACGCTACCGTCGTCGGGTCTATGTTTGACGATTACAGATAGACAGAAGTTCCCTAAGACAGGAGGGTTCCGATGCAGAATAATGTCCGCTTCGATTTCGCTAAGTCGCAAAATTTGAGTGCGGCAATTAAAGACGGAATTAAAAATTACACTGAGGCGATACGCGAAGTTAAAACAGAAATTGCGTCTATGGGCGCATGGTGGGACGGAGATTCGCACGAAGGTTTTAACGAATATTTCGATAAAATTTCGCCGGCGTTTACCGAATGCGAAAACGCATTTTATAAATTATTATCATATTTGCAAAATGTTTCGAACGGAAAAAATGATTTGGAAAAAAAAGCGAAGAAACGTTTTTAAGGAGGCTTTATGAGTTCCGAACAAATAAAACAGTTGGCCGGACAGGTCGCTAACGGTGCGAGCACGCTAAGAAGCAAAAACAATGCGGCAAACAACGGGGCGGTCCGCGCCGGAGGTTCTTGGAAGGGCGAAGCGGGAGCCGCGTTTGCGGACGCGTGGAAAAAAAACCAAGCGAAGGTCGTCCGCGTTTTAAACGATATGAGTTCGCTAAAAACCCGTTTGGATACCCTTGCGCTTCGCGTGAGGCAGGCGGAAACAGAAAAAATCGCATCGGCAAAAAAAGGATGAGTAAAATGAAAAAACATTCCGTAAAAATTTTTTTTATCTTAATTTTTTTAATGGGAGTGAGCGGCTGCATGAACGGCAACGAAAACGATAATTCGCCCGCAAAAGAGGACAGGTTGTCTGCGCAGGAAATGATGCTGGCTTATATTAGGAACAGATACCCGGAAGACGAGTTTGGCTACGGCGGGTTGATTGGCGGCGGAGTAGGCAGTGCCGGAGCAAAGATCACGGTAAGCAGCCAAATGTTTCCCGATGCTTTAATTATCGTTGCGGCAGACGAGGCCGACGGAAATATTATTTACAGCGACAATTACATGTACCATAAATATGCTAATCAAACGGAATCGTTTTTAATAAAAATTTTGGATCCGGTCATCGGCCGGGACTTCCGTTTGTTTTTAACGACCTCGCCGTCTGCAACCACGCTGTCTTTACCGGGCGATGCTTCATTTGAAGTTTTTATTTCAAACGAAAAAACTTTATTGGAATTTACAGCCATAATCGAAGCCGGATTTTTACTTGACGATAAAAACAAAACCGAAGAAAAATTTAACGAAGCATTTAAATCGAGCTCGGTAGAAGTTACCGCAGCCGTTTTTTATTTTTCGGACGAAAATATTGATTTTGACACGATTAAAAATGCCGGGTCATTGACGGATATCAACTTTGGTCACAATGTGCCGAACGTTACGGTATTTAACCTCGGGCGCGACGATGCGACATTCGACTGGAGGTAGCCATGTCCGTTAAGGGAAAGGAAAACGAAGCGGAGATATCTGCCGTACTTGATTTATTAATGTATATGGATGCGGATATCATGCAGTCGAAATTTATGCATCCGGAAAAAAAATCAATAAGCGACATCATCAATTATATTGATAATGAAATCAAAAATAAAAAGTTGAGTTTTAATAAAACCCAACTGGACGATTTTGAAAACATAAAAAATATTGTCAGGAACAACGAAAATATTTACGGCAGCATTTTGCTTGCCACAAGCAGCAATACACAGGGATACGGTTTTGAAGAATTGATAGCGGCTACCTTTATTGATACGCGGCCCGGAAAGCAAAACGATGTCTATATAGCTTTTAGGGGGACAGGCGACGGCAAATGGCCGGCAAACGCCGAAGGTTTGACGACCGAAATGTCGGTGCTGCAGGCAAACGCTTTGGCATATGCGGAGCGCGTGCTGCATATGTACCACTCGGGCGCGACAAACGTTATCGCCACCGGCCACTCGCAGGGCGGCAATCTCGCCCAGTACATTACACTTTTTTCGAGCCGGGAGATAACATGCTTTTCAATTGACGGGCAGGGGCAGTCTGCAGAGGCGCTTGAAAAATTCAGAAAAATGTGCGAGGCAAACGGCTGGGACTATGAAACAAAACTCGCGGAAATAACATCGCGCATGTACGCGATAAACGGTGAAAATGATCCCGTAAATTTTTTCGGCATAAAAATAATACCGGAGCTTAATACTTTTTATATATTAACCCCAAACGCGAAAGAGTTCGGCGATTTTCATGATATCAAGTTTATGTTTAATGAAACCGGTTTAAACTGGACCCGTGACGCCGGCGGAGAAATCATAAACGGCGAAATGAAAGCGCTCGCAAAATTTGCGCAAATTCTTTCGGAAAAAATGCTTCAAATGAATCCGGAATTGTTGGACGCGACCGCTTATTCCGCTATGTCGATATTGGAACGTTTTATGAAATACAATACTGACAGCACGTTTCATCAATTATTGGCGCATCTTGATTTTACAACGGGAACCGTTGGCAACCAGCTTTTCGTCACGCCCGAGCAATGGCTCATTTTTTTAAAGGAAGGCCTTCCGATTATTCTCGAAACCGTCACGTCGCATCCGGAGCTGCTTATAGAAATTCTTTCGTATTTGGAATTTGAATCGCCGGTAGTGCAAGGATTGATAGATGCAATCGTGAACTCATGCGACCCTAAAACTGCCGAAACGCTGCTCGAATTTTTTTCGGACATTATTCTAATGATACCGCCCGAAATTTTAGCTCAAGCTACAAGCGATATGTTGTTTAACGGCGGAAAAATAGATTTCAAAATGATAATGGATTCGATAACCGCAGAGCAGTTGGAAGAATTGTTAAAGAAGCATCTTCCTAAACTGACAGAAGCGTTAAAAGACAATCCCGAGCTTCTCGGCGAAATATTGCAAAAGTTTGGAATAGACCTACCGCCATGGGCGGTGAACATGCTTGCCGGTTTTATCCACGATGTCATAAGTTGGCTGCCCATGAACATAATCGCCGACGCAATAAAAACATATCAGGAAAAAGGTTTGCTTGCCGCTCTGCCCGCGCTTATTGCGGCGGCTTTCGCTACGATTGTAGCAGCGGCCACGGCGGCGATAAAACAGTTGGCGATTGCGATCATAGACAAAATAAAAGAAGAAGCTAACAAAATTATCAACGGCATAAAGGACGCATTCGGCAAAGGCGCGGATTTTATCGGCGGCTTGGTTAACGGCTTCGTCGATACGGTCGGCGGAATAGCCGATGCGGGGCTAAAATTTATCGGAAGTGTTTCGCAATCCGTGGCGGCATTCGGCGCAGACGTGCTCGGTACGCTGCAAAGCGTGCTGCCTCCGCAATTTGCTGGTGTTTTCGACGCGTTGAACGGAGTTGTTTCTTTTATAGACGGAGCGGTGCAAAAAGCGGCCGAAATGGGAAGGACATTGATAAGCTCCATTAAAGAAGGGTTGAAAAATATTGTCGGCAAGGCAGTGGACGGCGCTAAGGGAGTGGTAAACGCGGTAGGTGATTTTGTTGCGGGAGCCGTGAGCAAAACCTTGGAAACTGTCAAAGACTTAACGTCGTCGGCTATTGACACAATAGGCAGCGTTAATAAAAAAACATACGAATCGTTGTGGGAAGCGGGCAAGTATGTTTGGGATTCCGTAAAAAAAGCGGCGGAAAAAACCGTCGAAACGATCTCCGAACGGGTTTCGCAGCGGCAGTATGAAAATATTTTCGGCACTCCGTTTTTGAAAATTATTTCGGAAGCAACCAAATGGATTTTTAAAACGGCGGGCGGCGGTCCGCGTCCGGTCGGAATGCCTGTGCCAAGCGTAGCGGGTGTTCTGCTTAATAACATTAAAATGGCGTTTGCCCGCGACGATGCGCTAAACGCATTAAAACAGATAGACGAATTGATTGCGGCGTGGAGCAAAAATTTCGTAATGCTCGACACGGTTTTTAACGCGGCAAACAAAGCTGTATGGGAGCATAATAAAGCGAACGTGAAAGAAGCCGCAAATGCGGTTTCGTCGCTTGCGGCAAACATAAAGCATCAACAAAACGACGCATTGAGAGAGCTGCAGCAAATAAGGGACGCACTAAAATTGACGATAAACGACTATCAGAATTTAGAATTAAGTTTTGCCTGAAGATATATTTAAAACGGAGTGATGGTTTGAATAATTCAAATATAAAGTTTGATTTGACCCGCGCAGACATTTCGGCAAAAAAAATAAAAGCGCAGGCGGATGCAGTAAAAAAAACCGCCGATAAATTAAAACGCGCGGTCGACGACGCGAACTCCTGGTGGGCCGGCGATTCGCGGAACGGTTTCAATAAACGCTCAACAGAATTGCTTGCGCTGCTAAAAAAAGTCAATGCGGATTTGGCCGACATGAGCGGAGACATAGCGCTCATTGCAAAAAATAAAAGGGATGAAAATTCGGAGCTCAGGAAAAAATTGCTTGAAACGATATCGAACGGCGCTTTAAACGGCGTCGTGCAAAGTACAACTCTCGGAGCGGCAACCGGATACGGCGGGCTGCTTGGAGGCGGCGTCATACAGGGCGTAGCAATAGGAATTTCAAACTTAAAAAATCAAGCGGAGTAAAACGAACGGAAGGGGCGGAATAAAATGTATGAAGGGCTTTTGCCCATCGGCACCGTGGTTATGTTAAAAGACAGCACAAAACGCTTGATGGTAATAGGCGTATGCC
>WRDG01000054.1 GCA_009783525.1 Defluviitaleaceae bacterium
AAACTCGTATCGGTCCGTTATATTTCCGCTTGCGACAACAACGGGAGCGGGCACGGAAAGATCTTTTGCCCGCAGCAGGCCGTACAGTTCGGCCGCCATAACAGTGCCGACGCCGGGTATACCCGCTTCCTTAGGCGCGAAAATTTTTATCGCATAATTTTTGCTTTTAAAAACGGCGTTGCTGCACCAGCCGGCCGACTTTATTTTTTCCGCTTCGATGCCGTGCCTGTTAAAAATAAATTTTATCAGCTTATCGAAAGATTTGACGGATGTATTAATTTTTACCCAGTCACTACGCGAAGCAATTTTTTCGTTAAATAAATGCGGCATTTCAAGCGCCCTAATAAAAAATTTGTGATTATTGTACTCTATCGGAAGGTTGTGGTATACAAATGATACAAATATGCGATGGAGCGCAGGCCTATATGGGTAAAAGGCGGGAGCCGAACTTCGAGCGTTTAAATAATGCGTTGTTCTGCAAGGCGACGGACGCGCCTCCGCTTGCGGAGCTTTTCCACGACATCGAGGTGATGGACGGCCTCGCGGGCCGCGAGGTCAACACGACAGAGGACCTGATTAATTTTTATTTTAACTTCGGGTACGACTATGTGCCTGTTGACTGCGGCAAATGGTTTACCGGATACAGAGGCGCGGAGTTTGAAACAAACAGCGCGCGCTCGCTAAGGGAGGGCCGAAGGAAACGAAAAATATTTACCGACGATGTAAAAAGCCATTTTCATATAGACAATTTGTCTGATTTTAAAAAATACGATTGGTCGCATCACGACTGGCTGCGCGGCGGCGGCGACCTTTCCTATTTTGATTATATAGCGGAAAAACTGCCGCAGGGTATGAAGCTTGTCGCGTGGAGCGACGGCATTTACGAAATATTTCCCAAGTTTGTTGGCTACGATAATTTTTGCTACGCCCTGTACGACGACATTAAATTTATCGAAGAGGTTTTTTATAGTACGGGCGAACGCGCGGTTGAGGCGTACGCCCGCGTGGCGGCGCACCCTGCGGTGGGCGCGGTGTGGCTCGCCGACGACATCGGCTATACCGAAGGCCTGCTTTGGCCGCCGGAGCTGATGCGAAAATATTTGTTTCCGTATTACAAACGCATCGGCGACGCGGCCAAAAAAAACGGCAAGCCGTTTATTTTCCACTCGGACGGAAGGCTGTGGGAAATATTGCCGGATTTGATCGAAGCGGGCGTAAACGCCATCCAGCCCATCGAACCTAAGGCATGGGATGCCGAAAAAATAATTGAAAAATATGGCGGCAGGCTGTGCGTGATGGGCACGATAGACCTCGACCTGCTGTGCAGGGGTACCGCATTTGAAACAATCGGCATGACAAAAAGTCATATTAAAGCATACGGAAGCGGCGGCTTTGCCGTCGGCACCACCAACACGCCGACCTATTACATGAAGCTCGAAAACTACCGCGCGATGATAGACGCGGCTAACCCGGAAATATAAATATATAAACGGAACTTTATAAATTCATTTGGGTTTATAGAAATAACCTAAACGGAAAGGCGCGGACATCCGCAGGCTTGTCACGCGAAAGGTAAAAAAATGGGACTTTACGAAGCATGGAAGAGGATCGCCTTCGACACCATGGGGCAGACGGTAAGCAGAATATGGGATATATATCTGCCGCTTGAAAAAAAGGTTTACGAAAGCATCCTGCGCGAAAAATGCACGCGGGTCGAGGGCACGGTCAAGGAGCTTGCCGCGCGTTTCAACATGACAACGCTGCAGGTATGCGCTTTTTTCGACGGTATTAACGAAGCCGTGGACGGCCTGCCGGATCTTGAGGACATGGAAGAAGACACTGCGGTCGCCTTCGACATCGAGTACGAGCGGCTGTACAAGCAAATGGTCGAATACAAGGCCGAAAAATTGTATTCGCTGCCCGAATGGGACAATGTGATCGAACCCGACCGCCAAAAAGAGCTTTATTCGGAGCAAAAAAATTCGCGCACCGTCGTACGCGAAGCCGCCAAGGTGGGACGCAACGCCGCCTGTCCGTGCGGCAGCGGCAAAAAATTCAAGCAGTGCTGCGGGAAATAACTGCGTCTTCTCTTGCGGAGGCCGCCGGAATAATAAAAAACGGCGGGCTCGTGGTTTTTCCTACGGAAACTGTCTACGGGCTTGGCGCAGACGCGTTTAACGCGGAAGCGGTAAAGCGGGTTTACGCGGCAAAAGGCAGGCCGCCCGACAACCCGCTTATTTTGCATGTAAATTTTTTTTGCGAAATCGAGCCGTATGTGACGGCGGCAAGCGAAACAACAAAAAAACTTGTCGGCTCTTTTTGGCCCGGGCCGCTCACATTGGTGCTTAATAAAAGCGAGGCGTTCCCTAAAGACGCGTGCATGGGGATTGATACCGTCGCGGTGCGTTCGCCGTCAAACGAAACGGCGCGCAAGTTGATCGAATTGTCCGGCCGCATAATAGCCGCGCCCAGCGCGAACAAATCGGGAAAGCCGAGCCCGACCTGCGCGGCCCATGCCGAAGCCGACCTTGCGGGCGAAGCGGACATGATACTGGACGGCGGCGAAACGGCTATCGGCTTGGAATCTACCGTGCTCGATTGCACCGGAGCAAAGCCTTTAATACTTCGGTTAGGAGCCGTTACGGCGGAGCAGATCGAAAGCGTGCTGGGCGTCCCTGTAAGCGCATCGGGCGGCGGAAACGGAACGCCGAAATCGCCTGGCGTAAAATATAAGCATTATTCGCCCGAGGCGGAAATGACCGTGGTCAAAGGCGCAAAAACAGATGTCTTAAAATATTTTACCGGGATATTAAACGGAGCCGTAAGCGGGCGGCCTGTCGGATTTATGGCCGCGTCAACGGTTTCGCGGCGCCTGCTTGCGGAAAAAAAATGGGAGTGCCTGCCGGGTATAGCGTCCGCGTGGAAAACTGTTTATAGCGACGCGGAATTTTTTCTGTTCGATATGGGGCCGGAAAAAAGTCCCGAAACAGCCGCAAAAAAAATATTTTCGATTTTGCGGCATATGGACTGCTGCGGAGCGGGAAAAATTTTTTGCGAGGCGTTTGATGAAAGCGGAGCGGGGGCGGCGGTTATGGACAGGCTCTTAAAGGCGGCGGGCGGCAATCTGACCGATTTGACGCGGCCATGACAAAAAAAGAGATTCTTTTTGTTTGCACGGGCAACACATGCCGCAGTCCGATGGCTGCGGCGCTTGCCTGTAAAATGTTCGATTCGGTTTCGGCTTCTTCGGCGGGGATGGCCGCAGACATGAGCGCGGCCGCGAGCTTCGGCGCAAGAGCCGCCATGCTCAGCGAAGGGATCGACATAAGCGGCCACTTTCCGCGGCAGGTCGACTTGCAAATGATGGAACACGCGGACATCGTGCTGGCAATGGCGGCGCATCATAAAAAATCGTTATGCGCCATGTTTTTCGCGCAGGCAAAAAAAATCCATACTCTCGGGGATTATGCGGGCGGAAATTTTGCCGGCCTCGACGTAAGCGACCCCTACGGTATGGATTTAAATTTTTATTTAGAATGTGCGGCTCTGCTCAAAGCGATGCTTGGAGCCTGCGAATTTTAAACAGCTTCTATGTCGGTTTGAGCTGACGCGAGCCCCTGCGCGCTTGCCGTAAGGCTGATTGCGCCTTTGCATCCGTTGGTACGCACTACGGCCATCGCCTTGCCTTGGAACACACGGCGCACTCCGGTTGTGTACATCTCTTCCGAATTATGCTTGCCGCTTCCGAAAGCCTGAAGCACGCCCGCGCCGTTTACCGAGAAAAATATTTCGTTGTTTGCGAAGGGTACGAGGTTGCCTTCCGCGTCAAGCACTTCGACCGTAACGAAGCTTAAATCCGAATTGCTTGAGCTAAGCTTGCTTCTGTCCGGCGTTAGTTTTATTGAAACAGGAGCCCCAACGGTTTTTAACGAGGCGCGGTATTTTTCCGCGCCTTTTTCGTACGTGACCGCCGTGAGCTCGCCGGGCGCGTAAACTGTTTCGAATCTCGCCTTGTATGCGTTCGCCTTGCCGACCGGCTTCCTGCCGAGTGATTCGCCGTTAATGAACAGCTCAGCCTCGTCGCCGCTTGCGTACACGTCGATTTCGATCGGCTTGCCTTCGTAGCCGTCCCAATTCCAGTTTTGCACGACATCCGGGTAGCCCCACCAGGAAATTTCCATTTCTTTGCCGTGGTTGTACGGCTTGTGCACCGCTATGTACGGCGCCTTGTCCGCGCCCCATACGAAGTCGCGGTAATAAGACTGCGGCCGCTTAAAGCCGCAGACGTCGATGTCGCCGCAGCGGGCCTGGTCGGGCAGTCCCTTTTCGTCCTGCTCCGAGCCCTTGCTGTCTTTATATTTTACCCAGCCGATGTTCGACTCGCCCAAATAATCCCACGAAGTCCAAACGAAATCGCCTATCACATACGGCAGTTTTTCGACGAGCTCCCAATATTCAAAACTTTCTTTGGGAAATGTTTCTGTGCCCGCGATAATGCGGCCCGGAAATTTTTTGCCGTCTTCTTCGTAACGGTCTCGCAGGTAATTATAGCCCACTATGCTAAGCGGCTCCGCGAACTCTCTTGTCAAGTGCCCCCAAGTGTCTTCGATGCCCGCCTCTTTTAATTCGTCAAGTATGAGCTGCTCGCCCCACAGCATGCACAGAGCGTTAGTGACCGGGCGCGTCGGGTCGAGCTCCCGTGTATAGTCGGCAAGCGCCTTTGCCACTTTATAGCCGTTCGAACGGCCGTCGCGTTCGATTATCTCGTTGCCCGTCGACCATATTACGACGCTCGGATGGTTGCGGTCGCGAAGGATCATCGACTCCGTGTCGCGCTTCCACCAGTCGCGGAAATGCAGGTTATAGTCGAAGGGGTTTTTGCCGTCGTCCCAGCAGTCGAAAGATTCGTCTATCACGAGCATACCGAGCCTGTCGCAGGCGTCAAGAAACGCGGGCGAGGGCGGGTTGTGCGCGCAACGCGTAGCGTCGTAGCCGCTCGCTTTTAAAAGTTCGACCTTGCGCTCTTCTGCGCGGTCAAATGCCGCCGAGCCGAGTATTCCGCAGTCATGATGCACGCAGCCGCCCTTCATTTTGATGGTCTTGCCGTTAAGCCTGAAGCCGTTTACGGCGTCGACCTCTATCATGCGTATCCCGAACGGGGTTTTTACCGTATCGATAACTTTTCCGTCCGCGATTATTTCAGAAACCAGCGTGTATAAATATGGGCTGTTTGGCGACCAAAGTTTAGGGTCGATAACTTTTAACTCCTGCACGGTTTTATTTTTGCCCGCTGTCAAATCAACCTCCGCTGACGAAATCTCGGTGCTGTTTGCGTTTAAAACGGTGTTTCTTAAAGTGACGCCGCAGCATAAATTATTTTCCGACGTCGTTTCGATTTTTACTGTGTTAACGTCGGGCGTCGAAACGAAAACACCCCACGGCTCTATATACGCGCCGTCCGCGGTAAGCAGCCAAACATGGCGGTAGATGCCCGAACCGCTGTACCAGCGCGTGTTCGGCATCGAATCGTTGGCTACGTTGACGCTCACGGTATTGTCTTTGTCGTAATGCAAAAACGGCGTGAGATCCGCGTGGAAGCTCGTGTAGCCGTACGGATGGAAGGCGACCTGCTGGCTGTTGACGCGCACCGTCGCGTTCATGTACACGCCTTCAAATTCGAGCATGACCTTTTTGCCCTTCCAGTCTGCGGGCACATTGAATATTTTGCGGTACTCGGCGTTCCCGCCGGGGAAAAAGCCGTTGCCGCCTCCGCCGCGCGCCTTCTCGTCGCGTTTTTGCTCGACGCTGTAGTCGTGCGGCAAATCAACCGTCCGCGAGGTCCAGTTAAAATTAAACTGCCACTTGCTGTCGAAAAGCTCCTTTTTCATTGGTAGCCCCCTGAATATATTTTTTTATGCTTGCTTATCATTTCATCGGCTGTCGCCTGCCCGGTCGTGCCTATCTGTGCTACGCATATGGAGGCGAGCAGACATCCCGCGGCCGCCGCTTCGCAAACGGACGCGCCGCAGCAGAGCGCGGCGGCAGCGCCCGCGGTAAAAGCGTCGCCCGCGCCGCAAATGTCCGTCGGACCTTTAACCTCAAACGGCGGGATTGTAACAGCCCTGCCGTTTTCGTAAGCCAGCGCGCCTTTTTCGCCGAGCGTAATAAAAAAGGGCTTATTGCCCAAACGGCGCGAAGTCTCTTCCGCGTCCGGTATTTCGCGTTCGTTACCCTTGACAATCATGTTTGCAAAAGAACCTATGCGGCTTCTGGAATCTGCGATCATTATCAAGCCTGGCATGATTTTTGCCAATCCGATTAAAAAATCACGTACGCGCTCCGTAACGACGCCCCTGTCTTTTTCCGATACCTGATCCATTATGATGAGCGCGTCCGCATGCGCGGCGGCTTTTTTTATGTTCGAAATTATTTCGTCTTCAATATGCGCGGGTGTGGGCGAAAAATTTTTTACATCCAAACGGTTCAGCTCGCGCGGAGGGTTTTCGCCGTACATCGGCTTGGTATATGTGGGTGTTGCGCGGCTTGGCGCGCTTATCAAGCATTCCGTATCGACGCCGAGTTTTTTGAGCGCGCCGCTCAGCTCAAAACCCCTGCCGTCGCCGCCTATGACGCTTACGGCGTAAACCGAGCCGACGCCAAGCACCGCAAGGTTTTTTGCGACGGTGCCGGCCGCGCCGGGGCTTACCGCGCGCGAAACAACCTGATACGCGGTCAGGCCCGTTTCGATGGACGGTTCGTCGAGAGCGGGGTCGATGTGAAGATATTCGTCCAAAAAGAAGTCGCCTGCCACGGCGATTTTTTTTTGCCCGATGCCGGAAAAAATTTGCGCCAATCTGTCGGTCGTCATTTTAAATTCGCGTCCTTCGTATTTTTTATGCTTTACTTATTTTTTTTGGCCGAACAAAAATGACATCAGCCTTTCGGTTTCAACAAAGTCCGGTATCACCATATCCGCTCCGGCCGCCAGCAGCCGCTTGCGCTTCCATGCGTTAACGCCTTTTTTTCTAACTTCGTCGGTAGCGGCGGCTATCGCATACCCGCCGAACTCTTTTGCCAGTTGGATTTCTACATAGCCGTCGCCAATAACAAGCAGGCCTTCGCCGCCCAATCCTTTTTTTTCTATAATCCCGCGGATTACAGATTCTTTGACGTCGCCCTTCATGTCGTCCTTTGCGCCGAATATTCCGCCGTCGAAAAATTTGTCTGCGCCAAGCAGCCGCGCCTCTTCAAGCACGTTTACTTCGTCCGTGCCGCTCGCCAAATACAGTTTTACGCCTTTATCTTTTAAAGCGGCTAAAAATTCTAACGCGCCCGGCGCGAGGTATTCGCTCGGCTGCGCCGTTTTGTCTTTAAGCGCCTGCAGCCTGTTTTTTATGCGGGAGTGAAGCCTGCGGAGGTATTCCGCCTTGTATTCGTACGGATCCTTTGCCTTGACGCCGCGTTTTTCGATTTCTTCGCACAGCCTCATGCATTGGAATATGGTTTGCTTGCCCGTTAAAAAATCGACGAAGTCCGTTACAAGCCCGGTCAGGTCTTCGTTAGAGGCGGTTTTGTCCGCAGCGGAAAGCTCTTCGACAAAATAGGGGATCATAACCTGCTGCCAGCCTTCTCGCAGCAAACTGACCGTCCCGTCAAAATCCAAAAGCGCGGAATGGAACCCGGTGCCGCTGCAAAAATTTATGATCTCCATATCCCACATGTCCGCAAGAATCCCGCGCATGTAGTCTACAAGCGCGTGGCAGTAGCACATGTGCATGTCTTCCAGCTCTTCCATGCTCAGTGTCGGTGCGATGCAGTACAGGTCGCACAGCGGCTTAAGCTTGCCGCCGTCGCGCCCGAGCAATCCCAAAACCTCCATGCCCATGGCTTTTGCCGTTTGCGCCGCCTTTACAACATTTGGCGAATTTCCGCTGCCGGAAAAAACAACAAGCTTGTCGCCCGCTTTTGCGTGCGTGCGAAGCATGACGTCAAAAACGTCCTCATAACAAAAATCGTTTGCAAGACATGTGAGCACGGGCATCGCGTCGCACAGGCAGGTCGCCGCAAAACCCGTCCGCCCGTCTACGCGGCAGCCTTTTATCAAGTCATTGCAAAAATGCGACGCCGTTGCGGCGCTTCCGCCGTTGCCCGCCGTAAAAATCCGCGCCCCCGTTTTTTTTGTCCCGATAATATGCCGGCCCATTTCTTCCAATACTTCGGCATCCGTTTTGCATAGCCCGTCTGCCACGCGTTTTAAATACTCTCCTATCAAAATGCCGTCCCCTTTCGTTTGTTTGAGTTTATCAATTGCATTTGTAAAGTCAACGCCCTACTTCCAATCTTCGTACGGGACAATGTCTGTTGCCCGCCAATGGTAAAGAGTGCTCAAATACATTTCATACGCGAAATGCCTTGTGTTGTCGTAATATGAGCCTATGTGCTCTTTATAACCGTATGTATAGGCAAAATGATACGGAAGGCTCGTACGACTCTCCGGTATACAGGCTTTCGGACAAATTGTTTATATAACTTTTTTCGTTGTTTTTTTGGCTTTCCGGCCGGCTGCTTTCGTAATGAAAATAGTCGTTAATGTCACCCGGCGTGTTAAACCTGATAAACACATGCGGATGCAATTTTTTTAACGAATCTATTATTTCTTTAAAAGCCTGCTTCATATGGATAGGAACCGAGATGCTCAAAGTCTGCATCGCCTTTTGCTCCGGTTCCTCATCCGTTTCGTCCGCGTTCTCTAACATGTCCGGCGTTAAAAACGAGTATGGCGCGGTCGGGCTCGGACCGCCGTCCGGATCGGGCCTTTCTGTCCCGCACGAAACTGAAACAAAAAAGACGGCGGCAAGCATAAACGCGAAATAATTTTTCAAAATTATTTCCGTTTTTTTCATTTGCCGTCGGCCTCCGTCCGCATTACTAATATATTGCTCCGGTGCAAAAATATCGCGTGCGCCTCTTGCTATGTTTAAGTGCCGCATTAATATCTACAAATGTATTGCAGATTTTATAAAAAATACCGTTAAAATTTACCCTTTTGGGTGTAGCCGTATATCGGCGGACGGATAAAATATGGGCATAACATTTTACTGCGGGGTGATTGGCGTGCTGGTTTCGCAGGTGTACTGCATAATGTTTTTTATGATCACACTGTTTATTACCGGCTGCTTGATACGGACTGCGTTTAAATATTTTTATTGTTTATTTACGCGGCCATCCTTTCCAAAATATTTTTTAACCGCATGAATTTTAACAAAAAAAAACGGGCGAGCGCCCGTTTTTTTTACAGCTTTGGTATTTTAATTTCGACTTCTTTGTTGAGCTGCGATGAGCGGAACATTCCGTCGATTATGGCTTGGTTGTAAACCGATTGGATGGTTGGGATCGGGGACTCGCCCTTTTCCCTTACCGCGTCGCAGAATTTTTTTACCTTTAAAAGGAACCTGTCGTCCGACGGGTTGCGCAGTGGGATGGGCGTTTCGCAATGCTGGCCCGCGACGTCGCTGTATAAAAACATGGGGCCGATCGTGCCGTCCCATGCGCCGCTCCACGCGTGGTTTACTGCGGCGGGCTTAATTTTTAGGCCTGCGTCCGTTCCGAAAAACATCGTGTCGCCCATCGAATCCATGTGCATCGCCCATGAAATGCGGAAGTCGAGCACGATTCCGCCTTCGAGGCGTATAAACGCAACCGAGTGGTCGTCCACGTCAAAAACGTCCGACTCCCTGCTGTGCTTCGGGTTTTTTCCGAAGTTGTCGAACGCGCACGCCGAAACGGTAAGGGGCTTGGGATATCCTACTGCGGACAGCACCATATCGAGCGAATAGCAGCCGATGTCCGCAAGCGCGCCAACGCCCGCGAGTTCCCTGCGGATAAACGTGCCGCCGGGCATACCGCGCCGCCTGCCGCCGCCCGTTTGGATGTAATAAATTTTGCCGAGCACGCCCGAGCCGACTATGTCGCGCACAAGATCCATGTTAGGGTCGAAGCGCGGCTGGAAACCCACGGTCAAAATCTTTTTCGCTTTTTTTGCCGCCCTGTACATTTCAACCGCCTCGTCGAGGGTTACGGACATGGGCTTTTCGCAAAGCACGTTGAGGCCCGCCTCAAGCGCGGCTATGGTGCAGGCGGCGTGAGTCGAGTTGTATGTGCAGACGCTTACCGCGTCGAGCTCGCAGGCGAGCAGCTCCTCGTTGTTGTCGAAGGCCTTGGCCTGCGGCAAGTCGTTTTTATCAAAAAACGCCCGCGCCTTGCCCGGCACGATGTCCGACCCGCCAATAACCTTGACGTCGTCCGCAAGTTTTAAATACGAATGTAAATGCGCATGAGCGATGCTGCCCGTGCCGATGATGCCTACCCTTAATTTTTTTGCCATTTTTTGCCTCCCGATCGCTTCGTTAGTTTTAACAGCAAGCTGCTTTAAAATTTTACAAAAAAAACGCCGCAAACGCAACGGCTGCAAGCAAAAAACGCTTTTTTCAATAATGACAACTAATTTTGTATAATGGGTTTTACAGGGAGTGATGCTGATGAAAAAAATTATGACAGCCGCCGCGGCATTGATTTTATTTTTTGTTTCGGTTTCATGCGGCATAAAAGAACAAAACATAAAAATAAGCGGCGTCACAAGCGAGCTGCTTGTGTTCAACAGATTAGCAAGCGGACAGGAAATAAAAAAAATATTATCTGAGGATATAGACGGCTTTATAGTTTTAACGGCCAACCACCGCACCGGCAGCCTGCAAATCATGAAAACAAACGAGACCTTTACGGATCATAAAAGCGCCATGCCGGATGGCATAGGAAAAATTTTGGCAGCCGACAGCCGCGGCGACGGGCTCATTTATGTTTTTACAGAAAAATCTTCAAAGGATTATGAAGTTTGCGTTTTTAACGCTCAAATGCAATCG
>WRDG01000055.1 GCA_009783525.1 Defluviitaleaceae bacterium
AGGACGTTCGCCGCTTGAAGCCGCGGGAATGGGGCTGAAGCTCAAAAAAACCGATTCGGTTGCGCGCTGCAACATGGTTACGTTGTCGGACGAAGAACCGTATGAAGAAAAAACCATGCTCGACTACAGCGCGGACGAAATCCCGTCGGATGAATCCGCCGCGTTGATAAACGATTTGCAAAAAAAATTGGGCGGCGGCGGGCTCCATTTTTATCCGGGCGTTTCGTACAGGCATTGCCTCGTGTGGTCGGACGGCGAAACGGGAATGCATTTGACGCCTCCGCACGACATCATGGAAAAAAAAATAGCCGGATATTTGCCCCGGCATGAATTGTTTTTGCGTTTGATGAAAGACAGCCACGAAATTTTAAAGGACCATCCGATTAACGCGAAGCGTATCGCCAGGGGAGAAAAGCCCGCCAATTCTCTTTGGATATGGGGAGCGGGGACGGCGGCGTCGCTTCCGCCGTTCAAAGAAAAATACGGCGTAAAGGGCACGGTAATAGCCGCGGTCGATTTATTGAAGGGGATCGCCGCATGCGCAGGCATGGACGCACCCGCCGTACCCGGCGCGACCGGCAACATCCATACAAATTATAAGGGAAAAAAAGATGCGGCAATAGAAGCGCTGCGGAACGGCTCAGACTTCGCTTACCTGCACATCGAAGCCCCTGATGAATGCGGGCACCGTTACGAAATCGAAAATAAAGTAAAAGCAATTGAATTGATCGACGAAAAGGTTGTGTGCCCGCTGCTCGATGAGTTGAAACAGTTCGGGCGTTTCCGGATACTGCTGCTGCCGGACCATCCGACGCCGCTTTCGCTGCGGACGCACACAGACGAACCCGTACCGTTTGTTTTATACGACAGCGAAAAAAAAATCCCTTCGGGCGCGGCGGGTTACGACGAAGAGCAGGCGAAAAACTCAGGCGTTTTTTTCGAGGAAGGTTTAACGCTGATAGAAAAGCTGCTGAGCGGCGATTTATCGTTTAATGATTAACTGATAGTTTTTGATGAGACGAATTAATAAAACATGCTCGATGGGTTTATGAAAGGAGCGGCTGTTTTATGCGGGTAAAACCATTATTTTTATGCAGCATATTGATAATTGCTTTTGTGTGTTCGTGTAAATCAAAATTACCGGTTTATGAAATTTTCGAGGAACAAACCGTAGCTGTTACGAGGCGTTTAAGCATCGTCGGCGACAGCCATCATTCATTTACTTCGCAATTAGCGGAAAAATTTATGGCGGACAACCCGGGCGTAGAGATTACGGTTTACAACAATTATTTATATGACGACGACCTTACTCAATTCAATACGGAAAAACTTAATTCGTACAGGCGGACAATTGCGGAAGATTTGATTGCGGGAACGGCTCCCGATGTGTTTTTATCGTTCGGTGTCAATCGTTTTGACGATGAAATGAAAAAGTATATGGTAAATTTTTACGAGTTAATTGACGGCGATACGGAAACCGACTACAAAGAAGATTTTTATATACACATGATCGACCACCTGGAATGTGACGGAAAATTATATGTTTTTCCGAACGGAATCAATATGGACTTTGTTACGGCGAACAACAGCGTACACGGCTCATTGGCCTATATGTTCGATCTGCTTAAAAGCGCGAGCGTTTTTGATCTGCTCGACATATACATGAGATTTTATGACGAAGGGCCCGTAGTGGATTCGATTTTTTATTTATACGAATATTTCGACACGTTCGAAGCGACGCGGCTCGCGTTAGATTCGTTTTACAACAGTGCGACGTCTGTGGCATCTTTCGATTCGGCTTTATATTCAATGCTTCTTCATGACGCAATTTTTGCGGCAGATCCTGAATGGATGAGCAAAGACATGCCGCGGGGTTATTCAATTGATTATGTTAATCCAAACGAAAAAAAATCGGTTGATCAATATCTGTTTATGAAAATAGGCGGCTGGCCGTACAAATATCTGCTCGATTATTTACGCCAAGATGATTTACTGTATGCCGGTTTGGCTCCTATTGCCAACAGATACGGGCAAATCAGGATACAAGACTATAATATGCTTCTGTCTGTAAATGAAAACGCCGAAGACAAAGAGCTCGCGTGGGAGTTTATTAAATTTGCAATGCAGCCGGAAAATTACGACTATTTAATAGAAAACGGTTATTATAATTATTTATTTTATTTTCCGGTGAGCAAGCGCTTGTTGGAACACCATGTGGACAAATATTATCCGCTTTGGCTGGAGCAATACGGGAAATCAATGCCGGAACAGAGCAAAGACATTAATACACAAAAAGAAACAATTTTTTATAAATTAAATGAATATATGGAAATGGCTGCTGTATATACAGGCATTATCGATTATCAGATATACGCAGCCATGTTCGAAGTATTAAATTTGTTCGAACGCGGGTATATAAACGAGCACGAAGCTGCGAAGCAGATACAGGAACGAATAACGGAATTTATTTTTTTCGGAAAGTAACAATAAAAAAATACCCCCGATTTTACCGGGGGTAATTTTATGTTTGACAAATTTATTTAATGGTTCTATACAAGTAAAAAGATTTTTTCTTGGAGAGATTATCATGAGTTTTAATGATTTGGCGTCGGTTATTGACCGGAACAGAAAACTTTACGTCCAAATGCACAGGCCGCCCGATCCGGATTGCCTTGCATCGGCCGCCGTTTTATCGGATTTATTAAGGAGCGCAGGATTTGTCCCGAGTATCGTTTATACCGGTTTGATAAGCAAGCCGGAAACGAACGAGTTGATTGACAACATCGGGATTAAACTGATCCGTTTGGATACCGAATCGAATAAGGTATTGATCAAAGAAGACGACCAAATAATCGTGGTTGACTGCCAAAAGGGAAACAGCAATGTAGTGAGGCAGCCCGGCGAATACATTGCATGTATTGACCATCATCCCGACCTTGCGAGCGCTTCATATCCTTACTGCGATATTCGGCCCGAGTTCGGGGCCTGTTCAAGCATGATGTATCAATACGCCAACGACATAGGCTACGAATTAAGTCCGGTGCAGGCGGCTCTGCTCATATACGGTATTCGTATAGACACGGACGATTTGAGCAGACGAAAATATTTGGTCGACATAGATATTTTTTGCTCGCTGTACAAGGTGGCGAATTTAGAAATTTTATCCAATATAGGAAAAAACAGCATAAGGCCGGAAGATATAAGCACAACCATTATGGCGTACGAAAACCTGACGATAAAAAACAACATAGCGTACAGTTTTGCCGGCGACGACAAAGCAAAAGAGTCGCTCGCGGAGTTGGCCGACAGGCTTATATCGCTTGCGGACGTTTCGTTTGTGGTCGTTTACAGCAAATGCTTCAACGGATACAATTTTTCGATTCGCTCCCAAGTTGACTCGCTTCATGCCGGAAAGATTGCAAAATATGCGTTCTCTAAGGTAAACGGCGACGGCGGCGGACATATGTTTATGGCCGGCGGGCTTATACCGAAGGTAGCGTTTATGGATCTGCTGGGGGACAAGGCGGTAATGGAACGTGTAATCGACATGACCGAAGACGCTATAGAAAACGTCGCCGGCCATTAGAAAAAAAAAAGAAGAGGGATGACCGTGGTAAATTGGCCAAACATCGAAAGGAAATGGGAGTATCTTAAAAAATATTACGAATTTGCCCGCAATTATTTCGACGCGCATCCGTGCGTAATATCGGATGAAGCGGTTGAAAAATCATTGGCAAAAATAAAAAAGAAGCCCGATGCTTTATACCGCAGCGAAATTGGTTTGTCCGACTGGAAGTACAGGCTGGACGAAGAAGACGCCGGAATAAAAGAAGGCTTCTTTTTGCATGAATACGACGAACAAACCAAGAACGGTTGGTCGGATGTAACAACACCGCATTCGTTTTCGGATGTGCCAAAAAACCCGCAGCTGTTCGGACGCACTGGCTATATGCTTTATTCCGGAGAACAACCGTACGCGAACATTTGGCGCGGCGACATTTCGGCATGGTATAAAACCCGCACTATGGTTTTACACATCAACGAAGACGGCGGAAAATATTTTATGCTGAACGCTTCGTGCGAACATTCCGTCGCCTATCTGCATGTGGGAGGGATCAACCTTGTAAGCGACGTATGGGTAAACGACGACCCCGTGATATTCGACCACATGGGATTGTTTCCGTACGAAACCGAAGTGACGGAAGCGCTGACATCCGGAATATGCAAGGCCGAGGGCGGGCTGCCGGTGGTCGTGGCAATCCGGGCGGCAAACCGGGCAAGCAATATGCCGCATTTATTCCACAACGGATTTCAACACGCATATTTTGACAAAGAGCATACATTCGGCAAGGATCTGTTCGATTGGATTAACAGAACCGACGCGGGCATAGCGGGCGATGTCACTTTAAAAATCATGAACAAACACCACATTGAAAACGTGCATGTTTATACCTCGGAGGCGGACAATAAAAGCGCGGCTTTAAAATTTGAGATAACAACGCGAAACCAATTCGGCTATGCAAAAACCGGAAGGATCGAAGTTGACATATCATATTGGGAACATAATTCGTTTGACGCATTCCATACCGTTTCATGCGACATTGTTTCAAACGCTATGGATGACACTGCGCATAAAATAAATGCGGTAATAAAAAATCCGGAGCTTTGGACATGCGAAAACCCGCGCATGTACATTGCGCATATAGTTCTGCACGATGCGGACGGCATCCCGATAGACGACATGTTTGAAACGTTCGGGATACGTACATTCGAAATGAAGGGCCCGCATTTTTATTTGAACGGCAAAAAAACACTGCTCCAAGGCACTCACGACATATGCAATTATTGGAACGAATCGATGATTTGCCCGTCCGACGAAATAATTATGAAAGACATTTTGCTGCACAAAGAGCTTGGCGCGAATATGTCGCGCTGGCCGAGCGACACGCGCATCCATTACAAACGAATTGCGGAATTGTGCGACCAAATGGGATTTATGCTCACGTGGGCAGGTTATTTTGAGGTGTGGAGCACGCATCCCGACATGGAAATGCTCGCGTCAAGGGACGTTCCCGCTATGATACGCGATTTGCGCAACCATCCGAGCATCGTTATGTGGGAGATGGCGGATGAAGCGCTGCTTTGCGGAAATTATTTCCGCAGGATGAAATTTATTGACATGATGCACAAGCTGGTCCGCGAATCGGATCCCAACCGTCCGGTGATTCCGTGCAGTAATTATTGCGATAATTTATTCGAGTTGGTTTCGTTTTATCCGGAAAGCGGCGAAACACAGCGGCAGCGTGCGCGGAGAGTTATCGGCGAGCACCCGAGGTTCGACAAATTTGAAAACGCGCCCTGGGATTTTCATAACGGGCGCGACATGCAGCAGGTTGACATTTTACGCGACGGTTCGAAGCCGATAATAATAACGGAGTTCGGCGGCGGTTCGATGCCGGACATTTCTAAGCTGCCCGAGGTTTACGACGGGTTCAAATGGAAAATGACGCCGTTTTACGCGGCCAACAAAGAAAAAGCCGACATTTTGGCTTACGGACGGCCGCTTACCGCGGATGACTGGCGTGTCACGCAGGCGGCGGGGTGCCTTCACCTCGGTGAAATGATCGACAGTATAAGACGCAACCCGGAAATTGCGGCGGCGTATTCATTTGTCACGATGTTCGATTTTTATACAATTTACGGCGGGCTGGTCGATTCGCTCGGCAACGCTAAGCTTACGTTTTTTTCGGCTAAGGCGCACATGGCGGACGTTTTTGTTTCGGCGCTGCACGGGTTGACCGAAATAAACAAAGCCGAAACACTGACGGTGGGCGTCAGCAATTTCGGCGAAGACATAAACGGAGCAACGTTAAAAATAAATATTTTAACGGCCGACGGAAAACAAACGGAAGAAATTATTATTAACGGCGTCGATGCGCCCGGCGAAGTTTTTTATACGCCGAACGCTGCGATGTTTAACGTTTCGGCGCTGCCTGATAATTTGTACATTTTTGATTATGAACTGTATTGCGGCAGCGGAAAATTATTAAGCAAGCGTTTCGAAATGGCGTATTTAAAATAGGTTTTCACGATTTATTTTCGCAGTAGCATATAACGGTTGACCGCCGCAAGCGCGAAGCGTTCCGCTTCGCTTTCGGCGTTCGCAATTTGCATGGCGTTTAAGGCCATAAATATTTTTTTGCGTTCATTTAAAAAATCTGCGGCGGTTTGCTGAAGATATTTTTCTTTTAAGGTCAAGGGCAGCTTTTCCGCCATTTTATGAAGGCTTTCGTTTTTCATGAACATGATGACGGGAAAATGGCGGCGTTTCAAATAGCCGATGTATTCGGTGAGCGCTTCCGATTCATCGGGGTCTTCTATGTCCGTAAATAAGAACACGATGCTTCGGCGCTTTTGCCGTTCGCACAACATGCGGATCGCTTTTTCGTAATCCGATGTGGAGCGCGTGTTTTCGATGTGGTACAGAGCCTCCATCATTTGGTTGCGGTGCGCTGCGCCTTTACCCGGCATAATCATTGTACGCACGTCTGTATCGAAAACAAGAAGCCCGCTGCGGTCGCCCTGCCTGTTGACGATGTCCGACAATATCAACGCGGCGTTGATTGCGAAATCGACTTTTTTATAGCCGCCTGTTCCGTAACTCAACGGTCTGCCCGCGTCGAGCATTATGAACACGGGCTGATTTTTTTCCGCTTGATAACAGTTGGTGATCAGTTTTTGTGCGCGGGCCGTGGCGGCCCAATTCATTTTCCGGTAATCGTCACCCTCAACATATGCGCGGAGGCTTTCGAACTCTTCGCCGGCTCCCCGCAAGCGTATTGCACGTTCGCCTCTCGGAAGCTGGTCCTGTCGGTGTTTTTGAATCAATAAACGGTATTTGCCCAAGTCTTTTAAATTCGGATAAACTTTAAGATCGAGCGGGACATGTTTTTTTACATGCTTCATGCACAATCCTAACGGCCCATTATAACGAAGATATATGTTATCAAAACGAAAAGCGCCGCGTTTGCTTGGGATCACAGTGTATTTATATTCAATCGGCATGCCGGATGTAATAAACGCGGTCATGCCTTTTTTGTTTTCGATTTTAAAATGAAGCGGATCTATTTCGTCTTCCGCTTCCATGGTTA
Organism: Defluviitaleaceae bacterium; assembly: GCA_009783525.1. Lineage (GTDB taxonomy): Bacteria > Bacillota > Clostridia > Lachnospirales > WQUN01 > WRDG01. Next base: position 7,152 of record WRDG01000055.1, read on the forward strand.
GTTCGTACAAAACTTTTTTTATTTCAACATAAAAAAAAATATCGTTTTCGGTTTGAAAAAAAAGCTTGTCCGCTTCGCCGCGTTCGATACTTATGTTTTCTGTTTTTACGGATAGAAAATAGTCCGCAACATATAAAGCTATCAAAAATAAATTGAAAATGACGACATAAAGCATACTGAAACCAAACCGCCAAGCGGCGGCGGCGGCAAACGGTATACCCAATCCCGCAATAAAAACGAAACGCTTCGTTATCCCCATCAGCGCGGAACCCGCACCTTTGACAAAATATTTTCAATTACTGTATCTGTTTTAAGGCCGTCAATTTCCGCTTCCGGCTTTAATATTATGCGGTGCCGCAGTACAGGCGCGGCAAGCATACGCACGTCGTCGGGTATAACAAAATCTCTGCCGTTAATGGCAGCGTATGATTTTGATGCAAGCAGCAGCGCAACCGAGCCGCGCGGACTCGCTCCGTATGCAACCGGTCCGACGTGGCGCGTGGTTTCGATTATGCTTACGATATAGTTCATAATGCTGTCTTCGACACGCACCGAATTAATTTCATCTTTGGCCGCGGCTATGTCCGCGCATTCGCAAACCCTTTCAATTGTATGTTCCTCCGGACGTTTCCCCGAACGGTTTTCGTGGTGCATCAATAAAATGTTTTTTTCCGCTGCAACGCCCGGATAATTGAGCAGCAGTTTCATCATGAAACGGTCGATCAATGCTTCGGGCAGGGGATATGTCCCTTCGTATTCGATAGGGTTTTGCGTAGCCATAACAAAAAAAGGTTCGGCGAGCTCGTAAACTTCGCCGTCGATCGTTATTGTTTTTTCTTCCATAACTTCAAGAAGCGCGGATTGAGTTTTCGGCGGCGTGCGGTTTATTTCGTCCGCCAGGAGCAGCTGCGTGAAAAGCGGCCCTCTCCGCAATTCGAACTCGCCGTTTTTAAGGCTGTATATTTTTGTGCCGAGTATGTCGGACGGCATCAGGTCCGCGGTAAATTGGATTCGTTTAAAGTCCGCGCAAACCGCGCGCGAAAGTGCGCGCACCCATAATGTTTTCGCAAGCCCCGGCACGCCTTCAAGCAGCACATGACCGCCCGCGAACAAAGCGGTGAGCGCGGCGTCCGTCATTTCTTCCTGGGCGAAAACGACTTTTCCTATTTCCGCTTTTATTTTGTCCGCGATATCTTTTAACATTATTGTTTCCTCCGTGTATTGTAATAAAGTCTCGACAGAGCTTTTACGTTTTCGTTTTCTTCGCGCTCGTCCGCTTCGAGATACGGTTCCGGTTTGCCGAATCTTTTTCCGTAAAGCCATACAAGCGCCGCAAAAAATACGGCAATTTGACAAATTATCAACTGGTAGCCCTCGGGAAGCCCGCCGAACATATTGTCCGACGGGGTGTAGCCGTGATAATACTCCATAAAATAAATATTTTTCGGCTGCCATTGATGAAGTATGTATTCGACAACTTGCCCCGGCCTGCTGTTTTCCATTAAGTTTTTATTGGTTAACTCAGCGGAACTTCCGCTGAGCACTGCGCCCGAGCCAACCGAATAATAACTCAGTCCGCCGAACTGTTCGGCTTCCGACGTATTCATGATTTTTTGCAATTGGTTTGGAATTTGCGAATCCATAAAAATTATTCTGCCTCCGCGTCTGACCCATATAAGCAATTTTTCCGCGGTTTCGTCGTTGATATTTTCCGGTTCGATAAAAATGTAAACGTCGCTGTATCCTGAATGCGGGTCAAAAGGCGAGTATGACAATTTAACCGGATAACGCAGCTCGCGCAGAATGTCGTACAACAGGCTGACGCCTTTTTCGTTGGCAGAAAAAACGGTGTAGTCGGGAGCGTCCGAAGCGCCGCCGCCAAAAAACCATAATAAAACAATTATTGAAACTACTATTACCGCTCCGATTGCCGCGTGTTTTTTTTTCAAGATTCACGCCCCATCACAATTTCCGCGTTTTTAATAAAATATTCGTATTGCGCCGGACCGGCCTCTTTGTTGCCGAACCAAACGTAATGCACTAATTCGGTTAATATTCCAAACGGTTCGGCTATTTTCGGAAAAGCGCGGTTAAGTTCAATTTTAAGCTGCCCGTTTGTTTTCGATTTTTTTATTTGGATAATATGTCTTTTATATAAATCGACAAGCACCGCAATAAAATAGTATCTGATAGCATCCCGCCATTTTTTTTGCTCCGCAAAATTTTTGCTCGATAAAATAATCGCGTCCGCGGTATAAGCATCAAAATTTTTTTCGTCGAAATCCGCAAATAAATTATTATGTTCAAATGGTTCATCGATTGCGGCTGTTTTATTTTTCAGCCTTTTTTTTATGATTATTAATATGGCGGCGACAATTCCGGCGGCAATTATTATGGCTGCGGCGGTAAATATGCGCTTAAAAAGCTCGACGTTGTAGTCGGAAATATTCGACAAATCGAAATCGAAAAGGTCGATCAAAAAATCGAAAAATTTATAAAGCATTTCGCTAATTATTTTTTGCACGTCAATGGCGCGGCCGGTTAAAGCGTTGTAGCGAGGACGGCTTAACACGTCCTGCATGGCGCGGTCGAAATGGTTCATAGTCTTTCGATTCCTATTTCTATGTCGAGTCCTTCGCGCTTGATCTTTTGATTAAAATATAAAAGAGCGGTAAAAATACCGCCCAACGGTCCGACTAAAAATGAAATGAACATGGTTACCATGTATTGAAATAACGTTCCCGACATGATTAATGCGACCGATATACCGGAACTGCTGTTGCCGTACGAAACGACTCCCATAACGGCTGCCCAAAGCCCCTGCGCGCTGTAAGAAAAAATATAGACGACAACCGTCCATAAAAACCGAATGCCGAGGACTTTCCAAAATTCGTTTTTTATTAACAGAAACGATTTTTTTATTGCGGAAAAAAAATATTTTCTTTCGAATACGGCAACAGGAACGGCAAGCGCAAATAAGTTCGAGTAGACAAGATAGCCGAGCGTTGCGGCGAATGCCAAAAACACAAACCATCCGGACGAAATATATTCAATAAGCCAATAAAAAAACATGGGATCGCTGCCGCTAATCCCGCCGATCAAAAGGTAGATAAAAAAAACAATAAGAGCAAACCACGGCAATGAAAGAATAAACTGCATTATGATTGCGGTGACCGTGCGGAGCGCCGCGCCCGGAAGCTCTTTAAACGGAAATGATATGCGCCCGCCGTAAAACGCCTGCTTGGATAAAATTATGTGACCCGCGTCTGCTGCCGCAACCCAAATTATGTAAAGGGGCAGCACAGCGGACAGTAAAACGAAAAATACGAAAATAAAATTCATTTCGCTGTTGTTAACGGAAAAAAGCGTGACCGCGACCGCCATTACAATCATCGCCGCAAAAATAAACGCGAACGAAACCGCGCCGATAATCGCGGAAAAAGCAAGCTGTTTCCAAAAGGATTTTTGATACACATCAAATACGCGGTCGAACAGCCCGGCCGCATTCATAGGCGCATATTCGCGAAGGAACATTTATTCACCTGCTTTTTTAGTTGCCGTAGACATTTATACAT
>WRDG01000056.1 GCA_009783525.1 Defluviitaleaceae bacterium
AACTTCTTTTGCCATAATAAAATTTCTTTGTTTTTATTGTCCGCCATTTTATTTCCTCCTGTTGTTATGGAAATTAAAATCTCCGCTCCCGACAATATTTTATTTTGCGCTGCAAAATAAATATTTTTTATCAGGTTTTTTCAATTCCTTTAAAGGAACTTTTATAAACACCGCGCATAAAAACACCGAAGGTGTTTTTTTTAAAAATAAAAACCATCTCAGACGTGTTTAAACATGTTCCTTCATGAAACTGCAGTCGGTAAAGATTATATATCATGAATTATTAATGTACAATAATATTTTGTAATCCGTTTATTAATAATGTAATATGTGTCCCGTTGGATACCGGCAAAAAATTTTATGTTTGCAAAAAAAATAATGTTCGACGATTAAGAAAAAAAAACACCTTCGGTTTTTTTTGCCTCGAATGTTCAATTAACCATCGAACAATTAACAGCTCATTTTTTTGCGATCATAAGCAATACATCAAAAGGTAAAATTTATAATGGAAATATTTTTCAGCGATAAAAATTTTTCGCTTTCAGCAAATTTCGTTAACATGGCCGACAACGGCGGACCCGAAAATATTTTAGGCCTTTACAGGTCGCGCGGCGCGGATATGCCGTCACTGCTGCGCGGCGGCTTTTCATTGGCTGTCATAGACAACGCCGGCGGCAAAATATTTTGCGCCCGCGACCGTTTCGGCATCGTGCCTTTTTATTATGCGCAAATTGACGGCAATTTTTCATACGGCACCTCGTTAAAAAAAATTGTCGGCGATCCAAACTTCAATGCGGAATTAAACGAAGAGGCGCTGCATTATTATTTGTTTTTTCAATATTCCGCCCTGCCCGAAACATTTTTTAAAGGCGTCTTTAAATTGCCGCCCGCGCATTATTTAGTTTATGAAAACGGAAACGTTTCAATAAAAAGATATTGGCGGGCGTCGTTTAATTCGTCTGCGCGCGAGTTTGAACAGGCCGCTGACACTATAGACGCCGCGGTGCGAGGCGCGGCCGGCCGTTGCATGTTGTCCGGCAATGATACGGGAGCTTTTTTGTCCGGCGGAGTCGATTCAAGCTACGCAGCCGCATGTGCAGGCGTTAAAAAAGTTTTTACCGTTGGCTTCGGCAGCGCCGGCTACGACGAAACGGAAAACGCCGCAAGCCTTGCTAAACACATCGGCGCCGAACACATCGCTTACCAAATCTCGTCCGAAGAATTTTTTTCGAGCCTGCACGACGTACAGTTCCACATGGAGGAACCGCTGGCCGACCCGGCCGCCGTCGCGCAGTTTATTTTATGCCGCGAAACGGCAAAACATGTGCCCGCCGTTATTTCCGGCGAAGGCGCGGACGAATTGTTCGGCGGTTACAACATTTACATGGAACCGTTCAGTTTGCGCAAATACGCGAAGCTTCCGCGGCGGCTCCGCAAAGCCGTTGGCAAATTAGCGGCAAAATGCCCGTTTAATATAAAAGGAAAAAATTTTTTAATACGCGGCGGCAAGTCGGTCGAGGAGCGCTACATAGGCAACGCAAATATTTTCACCACGGAAGAAGCAAACAATATTTTACTTTCCGGTACGGATGCATATCCGCAAAAATTGACGCGGCAAATTTACAGTCTTGAGCCGAACGCGGACGACGTGACAAAAATGCAGCTTTTAGACATAAGCATGTGGATGGCGGACGACATTTTAATCAACGCGTTTAAAATGAGCGGAGCGCATTCGCTTTTGCTTCACACCCCTTACCTCGACGATGCCGTGTACGACGCCGCCGCCGCGCTGCCAACCCGTTTCCGCGTAAGCAAAAATGAAACAAAAACGGCGTTTAGACACGCCGCCGCAAAAATATTGCCTTCCGCGACCGCGGCAAGAAAAAAATTGGGATTTCCGGTGCCAATAAGAGTATGGCTGCGCGAAGAAAAAAATTATTTATTCGCAAAAAAATATTTTACGGGCGAAACGGCAAAAAAATATTTTAAAGAAAACATCCTTATGGATTTGCTGGACGGTCATTTTAATGGTAAACGCGACAACAGCAGAAAAATTTGGACGATTTTAACTTTTTTGATATGGCACGAGGTTTTTTTAAATGAAAATAACAAGCCGTGGAATTAACGATACATTCGATTTCGCAAAAGATATTGCGGCCGCCGCTCGGCCAGGAGGCGTTTATTGCCTTGCCGGGCCTCTCGGATCAGGCAAAACGGTTTTTGCCAAGGGATTCGCTTCCGGGCTCGGACTGCGCCCGGAAAAAATAACGAGCCCCACGTTCGCATTGCTTAACATTTACAACGGCGGACGGCTGGAGCTGTACCATTTCGATTTATACCGTTTGGAAAAAGCGGGCGAATTTATAAACATAGGCTGCGAAGATTATTTTTATTCAAACGGAGTCTGCTTGGTCGAGTGGGCCGACCGCGCCGCGGATGATATGCCGCCCGACGCGGAATGGTTCCGCTTTTCTTACGGCGGGAACGAAAACGAACGGATAATCGAAACGGGGTAATCATTTGCTTGTACTTGCCGCAGACACCTCAGAAAAATCGGCCGGCGCGGCGTTGGTTGACGGATGCAAGGTTTTGGCCGAAGTAAACGCCGAGGCAAAACCGCATTCTGAAACATTGATGCCGATTATCGACAAATTGTTTGCTTTGACCGGAAAAAAACTTTGCGACGTGGATTTGTTTGCCGCCACAAGCGGGCCGGGATCATTCACCGGACTGCGCATAGGCGCTGCGACCGTAATGGGTCTTGCCGACGGCACGGACAAACCTCTCGCCGGCGTGCCCACATTGCTGGCGATGGCGCACAGCGCGGGAGCGGCGCCGGACGGCGTTTTTATAGTGCCGATGATGGACGCAAAACGCAGCGAGGTATATGCGGCGGTATATAAAACAGAAAACGGATTTCCCGTTTTGCAAAGCGGAATGGCGGCGTGCCCGGTTACGGAGCTTTTGCACCTCGCGGCAGGTTTTGACGCAAGCCGCGTGCTGTTCACGGGCGAAGGCGCGGATATTTACCGCGAAGAAATTTTAAAAATTTTCCCGTTTGCCGAATTTGCCGCGCCGCCGCACAACAGGATACGCGCCGCTTCGGTCGCGCTTTGCGCCCTTCGCGAAAAGCCCGACGGCATAAGCCTGACATATCTTCGAAAGCCGCAAGCGGAACGCGAACGAGACAACGTAAAAAAATGATCCTGATAAAAAAAATGCAAATGAAACATGTCGATAGGGTTTACGAAATAGAAGAGTCCTCGTTTGCGGTTCCGTGGACAAAAAAGGATTTTTACGGCGAGGTCCGCCGCAAAAACGCATATTATTTGGTGGCCGTAGACGACGCAACGGAATACGTCGCAGGCTACGGAGGGTTGTGGCATATCGTCAACGAAGGCCACATAAACAACATCGCCGTAGACGAAAATTACAGACGCATGGGAATAGGTTCGCTGCTCGTCGAAGGTTTGATCCGCCTTGCGACAAACAAAAAAATGATCGGCCTTACGCTTGAAGTGCGCATGGGAAACCTTGCCGCATATGCGCTTTATGCAAAGCACGGATTCAAAATCGAAGGCATACGCAAAAATTATTATTCCGAGCCTAAAGAAGACGCAATTATTATGTGGAAGAAATTCAATACGGAGGACACGGATGAAACATTTTAACGAATTGAAATGGAACGAGCTTAAATATTTTTTCGCCGCCGAAAGCGAAAAAAAGCCGGCATCAAATGTAGCGCCAGTGCTGATAGGCCAGCAGCGCGCGGCGGAGGCAATCGAACACGGACTGCGGCTAAAGACGAAGGGCTACAATATTTACATATGCGGGCAGTCGGGCACCGGCCGCACAACATTTGCGGAGAGTTTCGCAAAAAAACAGGCAGAGTCCGAACCGGTTCCGCCGGATCTTTGCTATGTGTACAATTTTGAAAACCCGAAATGCCCCATGCTTTTAAAACTGCCCGCAGGCGGCGGGGCGGCACTGCGCGACAGATTGGGCGAAACGATGGACCAACTGACCGGCGAGCTGCCGAGAAGCTATTCGAACAGAGATTTCGAAAGCAAAAAAAATGACATCATAAAAATTTTTCAAAACAAGCGCGACGAGATTATCAAGGTCATAACCGAAGAAGCGCGCCTTCAATGCTTCGGAGTAAAAAATACAAACCACGGCATTTATTTTATGCCGATCATCGACGGAAAAATGATCGACGAAGAGCAATTCGACGCGTTGCCGCAGGATCAAAAAGACAGCATATCAGAAAATTCCGAAAGCATTCAAAAACGCGCTGCGGAAGTGATGCGCGATATTAAGGATTACGAAAAGGCGACGCGCAAAGACGTCGAAGACTTGGAATATACGATCGGCCTGATGACAGTAGGACGCAATATGGACGTCCTGCTCGAGTATTACGCCGACCAGGAAAATATACTTTCGTATTTGATGGCCGTTAAGGAAGATATTTTATCCAACCTCAACGATTTTACCGAAGACGATTCTGACGACGACGACCCGATGCAGAACATGCTGCCGTGGTACAACAAAAAAAATACGGACGATCTTTTCACCAAATATAAAATCAACCTTTTAACAGACAACAGCGAGCTGACCGGCGCGCCGGTGGTGCTTGACTACAACCCGTCCTACACGAACCTTATCGGCGAGATCGAATATGACAACGAATTCGGAAATTTTTCTACCGATTTTATGAAAATAAAACCGGGACTTCTTCACAAGGCAAACGGAGGATATTTGATTTTGTATGCGCAGGATCTGCTTTCCAACTTACACGCTTGGGACACGCTGCGTAAAACGCTCCTGACGGGCGCGATCGTCACGGAGCCGATGAGGGAATACAACACGGGCATAACAGTAAGCGGAATAAAACCCGAGCCGATCGACATCAACGTTAAAATTATCCTTATCGGCAGCGGCTGGTATTACGACATGCTCTACGGCTATGACGACCATTTTGAAAAACTTTTCCGCGTCCGCGCCGATTTCGATTACGAAATGAAGCTTAACGAAGCTAACATAAGCGAGCTTTCGGCGTTTGTGGAGTTTTACGCGCGCAAAAGCAATTTGCCCGCGTTCGATTCGGATGCGGTGGGGCAGTTGATAGAACAGGCGGCGCGCTACGCAGAGAGACAGGACAGGCTCACGACGAAGTTCGCGCTCCTTACAGACATAATGACCGAAGCGGCGGCGGATGCCGGCGAAACGATCACCGCCGCGCAAATAAAAAAAGCGGTAGCACGGCGCGAAAAAAGACTGAACATGTACGAAGAAAAGCTTTCCGAAATGATCGAAGAAGACTATGTGCTTATTGACACCGCGGGCGGCAAGGTCGGGCAGATAAACGGGCTCGCGGTTATCGACACGGGCGACTATGCGTTCGCAAAACCTTCGCGCATTACCGCGACAACATACATGGGTAAAGCCGGAATTATCAACATTGAAAAAGAAGCCGAAATGTCGGGAAGCATACACGACAAAGGCGTGCAGGTTTTAAGCGGCTATTTAGGGCAGACATACGCGCAGGATTTCCCGCTTTCGCTTTCGTGCCGTATTTGCTTCGAGCAAAACTACCACGGAATTGACGGCGACAGCGCTTCCAGCACCGAGCTCTATGCGGTGCTGTCAAGCCTCGCCCAGCTGCCCATCCGCCAGGACATCGCCGTAACCGGCAGCATCAACCAGCGCGGGGAGATACAGCCCATCGGCGGCACGACTTTTAAAATCGAAGGATTTTTCGACCTTTGCAAAAAGCGCGGATTGACGGGTCGGCAGGGCGTTGTCATTCCGAAGCAGAACGTGCGCGACCTCGTGCTTAAGGACGAAGTGGTAGACGCGGTCAAAGAAGGCATGTTCCATATATACCCCATCTCGCACATAGACGACGGCATCGAAATTCTCACGGGACTTGAAGCCGGCAAGCCGAATGACAAAGGCAGATACCCGGACGAATCCGTGCACGGCAAGGTAATGAAAAGACTCAAAACACTGTTTAAAAAGGCGATGAAATGCGATGAATAAACCAACATATTATATAACCACCCCGATATATTTCCCGAACGGCAGGCTACACATTGGAAGCGCGTACACCACAATCGCTGCCGATGCGATGGCGCGGTACAAAAAGGCGCGGGGTTTCGACGTAAAATTTTTAACCGGACTCGACGAACACGCAAAAAAAGTGGAAGACGCCGCGAAAGAAGACGGAACCGATCCGCAAACCTTCGTAGACAAAATCGCAAATTCCGCTAAGGATTTATGGAAAATTTTAGATATCGAATACGATTATTTTCACAGGACCACTTCGCCCGCGCATGTTTCCGCAGTAAAAAAAATATTCAAAACGCTTTACGATAAGGGCGACATATACAAGGGTTTTTACGAAGGGCTTTACTGCAAGCCCGACGAGGCTTTTTTTACCGAAAAAGAGCTTGTAAACGGCTGCTGTCCGGATTGCGGCCGACCCGTCGAGTTAATAAAAGAAGAGTGCTATTTTTTAAAGATGTCGAAGTACCAAAAACAGTTGGAAGAGCACATCGAAAAAAATCCCGATTTTATGTCGCCGGCCTACCGCAAAAACGAAATGGTAAATAATTTTTTAAAACCCGGACTTGAAGACCTCTGCGTTTCACGCTCGACCTTCGACTGGGGCGTGCACGTCGATTTCGATCCCAAGCATGTCGTCTACGTTTGGGCGGACGCTTTGCCCAACTACGCAATCGCCCTCGGTTTTATGTCGGACTGCGACGATGACTATAAAAAATATTGGCCCGCAGATTTGCATTTGACCGCAAAAGAGATATTCCGCTTCCATACGATCGTATGGCCGATAATACTGCTCGCTCTCGGCGAACCGCTGCCTAAAAAAGTTTTCGGGCACGGCTGGCTCACAGTCGAGGGTAAAAAAATGTCGAAAAGTTACGGAAACGTGATCTATCCGGAAGAATACGCCGCAAAATACGGTTCTGACGCGGTAAGGTATTACCTCATGCGCGAATTTGTTTTCGGAAACGACGGAAATTTTACGAACGAGAGTTTCATTAACCGCATCAACGCCGACTTGGCGAACGACCTCGGCAATCTGCTTTCGCGGACCGTCGGAATGATCGAAAAATATTTCGGGGGGACGCTGCCGGACGACTATGACGCGGAAGACGCCGCCGGTTCCTACGACCGCGATTTGATAAAGTCGCTGGCCGAAATGACGTCCAATGTGGAAACCCAAATGGACGGGCTGATGATTCACGAAGCGCTTGCCGAAATATGGAAGGCGATCCGCCGCGCAAACAAATACGCGGACGAAAACCAGCCGTGGGTTCTTGTAAAAGACGAAGCAAAAAAACCTCAGCTCGCCAACGCGCTTTACTGTTTAGCCGAAGCCCTGCGCATTATTTCAATCGCAGTCGCGCCCGTGATGCCGCGCACGCCTGTCGCAGTACATTCGCAGCTGGGCGTCGCGGACAAAAATTTGTCCGAATGGGAATCCGCCAAAACGTTCGGACTTTTGCCCCGTGCCGTGACGGTCACAAAAGGGCCGGTCATGTTCCCGCGGATCGAAATAAAAAAATAGGTGATGCAAAAATGTATTTCGATTCACACGCGCACTATGACGACGTTCAATTTGACCGCGACAGGGATTTTTTACTGCGCAGGCTCCCGTCGCTAGGAGTCGACTGCGTAATAAACGCGGGCTCCGACATCGAGTCGTCAAAAAAATCAATCGCTTTGGCGGACGAGTACGACTATATATACGCGGCGGTGGGAGTACACCCGCACGAAGCGGAGGGTTTGACAGACGGTTGCATAAGCGAGCTTGAGGAGCTTGCAAAAAACCGGAAAGCAGTCGCGATCGGCGAAACCGGTCTTGATTATTATTACGACCATTCGCCGAGATCATTGCAGCGCAAATGGTTTTCCGCGCAGCTTGATCTCGCAGTCAAACTCGGCCTGCCGGTTGTGGTGCATATGCGCGAAGCGGCGGCGGATACGATGGAAATAATAAAAAAATCGAACGCTCGCCGCGGCATAATCCATTGCTACTCAGGATCAAAAGAAATGGCGCTCGAATATGCTGAAATCGGTTTTTATATAGGCATCGGCGGTTCTGTCACGTTCGACAAGGCAAAAAAAATTATCGAAACAGCAGACGCGCTCCCGCTTGAAAAAATTTTAATTGAAACCGATGCGCCGTACATGTCGCCCGTGCCGAAGCGCGGTTTGCGCAACGACTCCACCAATCTGTTCCATATAGTAAATAAAATAGCCGAAATAAAAAAAACGACGCCCGAAAGCGTCGCGTCTGCGGCCTCGGCAAACGCGAGGGCGCTGTTTAAAATAATTTAAGAATAAGATTTTATGTAAAGCGCGCATTCGACGCGCTTTTTTTGCAATTCGCATCCTATTTCGTCGGGCTGCAGGATGTCGCCGTGCATATGGTAAGCGTTGGCCGCGCAGCCCCCGCCGCAAAATCTTTTTGCCCAGCATTTTTCACAGGCGGGCTTGTTGAACACGTTGCACCGCAAAAAACCGCTGCGGATTTCGTGCGCGTTTATGCCCGCCGAAACGTCGCCCATACGGAATTTTTTATCGTCCGCAAACTGGTGGCAGGGATACAGGCCGCCGTTAGGGACGACGGAAAAATATTCGGTTCCCGCGCCGCAGCCCGTGCTGCGCTTGATGACGCAGGGCCCGCCGTCGAGGTCGACGTTGAAATGAAAAAAATTGATGTCTTTATTTTTTATGATTTTGTCCGCGAGCTTTTCGTATTCTATGCAAATCGCGGGCAAATCGCAAACCCGTATCGAATACGGTTCCGTAAGAGGCGCGACCACCGGCTCGACAGATATATTTTTAAACCCGAGATCCGCCAAATGCAAAACATCCGCGCAAAAATCCAAATTGTGCCGCGTGTAGGTGCCGCGTATATAATATTTTTTATTCCCGCGGCTTTCGGCCGCTTTTTTTATTCCGGGAAGCGCCGCGTCGTACGTACCCGCTCCGCGCATACGGTCGTTTACTTCTTTGCGGCCGTCGAGGCTCAGCACAATGTTGTCAATAAATTCGTCCGCGAACAAAATTATTTCTTCGTCTACCAAAAGCCCGTTTGTAGTAAGCGTGAAACGGAAATTTTTGCCGCGTTCGCGCTCGAGCGATTTAGCGTAGGTCACAACTTCTTTTATTACTTTAAAGTTAAGCGTAGGTTCGCCGCCGAAAAAATCTATTTCCAAATTTTTTTTCCCGGCGGAATTTTCAATCAAAAAATCAACGGCGCGCCGTCCCGTTTCGGTTGACATATACGCCTCGCTGCCGCTGAATGTCCCCTGCCCCGCAAAACAATAGGCGCAGCGCATATTGCATGCGTGCGCCGCGTGAAGGCAAAGCGCTTTGACGGCCGGCTTCCTTTCGTTTACAGCTTTTTTTGTTTGTTCAAGGTCGGGCTGCGCCGAAGCTCCGCTTTTTGCCAAAAACATTTCGACTTCGCTGTATGCTTCAATTATATTTTCCGCCGAAAATTTTCCGTTTAAGCGTTCAATTAAACCGTCGCGGTTTAAAAAACCCGTTTCTTCGTATAATTTTAATATTTCGTATGCGGTTTCGTCCGGAGCGGCCAGCGAGCCGTTTACCGAATCGTACGCAAGGCGCCTGCCGTTAATTGCAAATGCGTGGATCATGCCGCTCACTTTTTTATTCTTCCGTTTTGTTCTCGCAGCTTTGATTGCCTACCGTGCAGGACGTCTTGCACGCGGACTGGCACGAGGTTTGGCATTCGCCGCAGCCTATGTGCTCCGTCTCTTCTTTTTTGCCTTCGAAAATTATTTTGATATGTTTGAAATCCATAAACATCCTCCGAATTTTTTTCTTTTTATAACATAAAAAAGTTTGCGGCACAATAAAAGGCTGCGTTTGCCGCGCAGCCTTTTGTCTTGTAAACTGTCTTGCTCAATCGAATGTTTTCTTTAATATTTCGTTAAAAGCGTCCCCTATGTAGTCGTTGATTGTATCGTTGTTGTTAGGGTTGTTGATGAAGTTGCTGATCATTTTGAATTTTTCCGTTTCGGCGTAAGAGGCGGGTTTGGGCGGCTTTATGTCGTCGTACATTTTTTCGTACAGCGACAGCATTTGCCGGTTTGTCTCTTCACGTGCCCTGACCACATCGTTAACCGCCTGCGCTTTTGCCGCACCGGAGGTGTCGTCGGCGTTAAGCGACGGCTCATGCGTCACTATTTTGCCTATTTGCTGAAGCGTGTCATGTATATGCTGCTGATCCGCTTGAATCTTTTCGATCTGCTGTAAAAGGTACTTCACGTTCAAGCCGATTTCCGGGTTCGCGGCTGCTTGCGAGCCGTCTGTTTCGTTCGTATATTGTTGTTCCATTTTGTCCTCCTCGAATTTATGGCAGGATTAGTTGTCATTATTGAAAAAAGCGTTTTTTTATGAATATATCAATTAAATGCGGCATTTATAAAAAAAACGGCTCCCCAAAAAATTGGGAAGCCGCTGTTTTTGCCGTGTTTTTTTATTCCTGCAGTTTTTCGATAAGCT